>VGKH01000046.1 GCA_016867135.1 Candidatus Omnitrophota bacterium | reverse complement strand
AACCAGAAGCTGAAGATTCTATCATGGATATAGTAGGAATTGATATTTTTAGAAATGAAATTCATCTCCAAAAGCCGGTTAATATTTAACGACGTGTCTTTTTTATCCTTGTGCACGCTATCGGTTATTTCTTTAATCTTTCTTCTTCCATTAGCAATCGCAAGAAGGGTATCGATATAAATCCTATTATTTCTTCCCAGCGTCAGTTTCTCAAGGTAATTCATAAAGTACCTGTTTAACTGACCCCATTCATCAAATAGAAGCAATTTTAAGCACTCTACAAGGATAGGCAAAGTAACGTCTTTTATAAACTCGTCTTTAATAAGTTCCAGCAATTTCTCAGAAAATACCCTGAGATAAAAAGGATTTCCTCCGGTAAAATTAATAATAAAATTGCGGTGTTCAGTTTTTAGATTATTTTCCTTTAATATCTGATGAATAAAATCATAGCTGGTCTTGACGTCAAAATTACTTACGGAGAGAATTTCAAAGTTACCAAATAGTAGCGATAAATCTTCCGCTAGAATTTGCCTTGCCCTGACCTCATTAGAACTGCTAAAAATAAACATGCAATTCTTTTGGGCGATGATCTTCTTGCCCAGTTCCTGATAAGGATTTGTAATCTTCATATCTTCTAACTTCTGAAACTCATCTATTACAATAAGACAAAGTTTTCCTGTCTCGGATATGAAAATCTCAGGCAAACACAGCATTTCCCGATAGGCATCGGTAAATCTTTCTTTATCTAGATCAGAATTAATTTTAGAGATGTGTTGAGCGGTTTTTGGAATAAATGCTTTAGATTTATCGATTAAGAAATTAAAATCGTCTCTGGTTTCCAAGCCTTTGCTAATTAAGAAATTGAACAAAAGCCCGCCAGCAAACTTACGGATAAAGACTTTAAGATCGTTTGTCGAAAGCTCTAAATAGAGATGAATGATTTGCTCGTCTTTAAATTTGCTTAAGTAGTATTTCAAAAGGGATGTTTTACCGCTGAGCTCCCGTCCGATCAAGGCTATATTCTGCCTATAGCCTTCGCCGAAATGCTTGACTCTTTTTTCAATAATCTCTAAGATGTCTGAACGGCCGAAAAAATTATTATGGATGGTATCATTTATCATGGTAAATAAAATATGGGGTTCTGCGAAGAATAACCTTTTCTAATCTCAAAATGCAGAAAAGACTGCCTGCCTTTATCCAATTTTCCTACTTTGGCGATGGTCGCCCCTTGAGAAATATTGCTATTTAATTTTGTTTGAGGCTCTGCAATATTCGCGTAGACAGTAGAAAAACCATCATTATGTTCAATAATAATAGTCTTGCCATAGCCTTTTAATTCACCTAAAAAGGTTACCTTGCCGGATCTAGAGGCCAATATATCTTGGCCTGAGCTTGTCTGGATATCAATGCCTTTGTTTTCTCTCCCTGAAACTCTTTCTCCGTAATAACAAACAACGTTACCCTTGACCGGCCAAATAAAATACCCTCCTTTATTAGCGGTGCTACTCGAGCTGCCAATATCTAAAGTTTGGCTGACTCCGGGAACAAAAATTAGCTGCCCCTTCTCTATTTGTGTGGCATCGGGAATTCTGTTCACCCTGATAATTTCATCTAGCGGTACATCATATGCCTTAGCAATCCTCCATAGCGTCTCTTTGGGCATAACCTTATGATAGATGCCCGCCCTCTTTTGCGTCTCGGGAACATTTAAAACCGCAGACTGATAACTGACGCAACCGAAAATTAAAGTTGCCATAGTAATCAGAATTATTAAATTTAGAAAAACTCTCTTCATATTTTTTAAGAGCGGGCGAAGGGAATTGCCCGTCATCCGCCTTTTGGCGGATGACGAGGTCTCGTCCCGACGATACGTCGGGACGGAAACCCTCCGTCAATTTTCTCAAGAGCGGGTGAGGAGAATCGAACCCCCGTTATTAGCTTGGGAAGCTAACGTTCTACCATTGAACTACACCCGCAATTAAATATCATTCTACCGTTGTCCGCCAATCGCTAAAAGCAATTGCCGAGATCTCGTCCGCCAAAGAAACTTTGGCGAGACGGAAACTACGCCCGCAAATTAATTTTAGAACAATTATCAATCAACCTTATAGAACAATAATCTCCGCACATTGTACAAACATCGGAAAGCTCAGCCTTAGAAGACATTCTATATGCTCTTGCTTTATCGGGGTCCATAGAAAGTCTTATCTGTTTTTTCCAATCCCTTTTTTTGCGTGCTAAAGATATCGCCCTATCCCATCCTATGGCGCCATTTATACCTTTTACTATATCAGCTGCATGCGCCGCAATACGCGAAGCAATCAATCCCTCTTTAACGTCCTCAACTGATGGATGCCTTAAATGCTCTGAAGGAGTAACGTAACACAAGAAATCAGCGCCTTTGCTTGCTGCGATTGCACCGCCGATAGCCGAAGTTATATGATCATATCCCGGGGCTACATCGGTAACTAAAGGACCTAAAACATAAAAAGGTGCGTTATCGCAGAGTTTTTTCTGCATAATGACATTCTTTTCTATCTCGTCTAAACGAAGATGGCCAGGGCCTTCTATCATTACCTGGACTCCTTTATTTCTGGCCCTTCTTGCCAAATAGCCTAAAATCTTTAACTCCGAAAACTGCAATTTATCGGAACCATCCAAAACCGAACCGGGCCTCAGGCTATCTCCGAGGCTTAAGGTAACATCAAATTTCCTAGCAATCTTTAAGATTTCATCGTAATATTCATACAAAGGGTTTTCTTTGTTTTTCTCCATCATGTAGCTGGCGAGCAACGCCCCGCCACGGCTTACCACATCTAAAATCCTGACTTTCTTTCTAAGAAATTTCAGGTGTTCTTTCAAGATTCCGCAGTGGATTGTAAAGAAGTCTACGCCGTCTTCTGCCTGCTGGTAAAGAACCTTCAGTATTTCATCTAATGTTATATCTTTAAAATCTCTTTTATTCTTTTTTTGATTCACCGCAACTTCATAAATCGGGACTGTTCCGACGGGTATAGCGGAAAGCCTAATTATCTTTTTTCTGATATTTCTTAAGTTTCCACCAACACTCAAGTCCATTATCGTATCGGCGCCGTAGCGGATCGCTACTGCTAATTTTTTAAGCTCGTCCTGGATTTCCGATTTATCGGTAGAGGTGCCAATATTGACATTTACCTTGGTCCTTAAGCCTTCACCTACAGCGCAGACATTTTTGATACGATGAAGTATGTTTGCGGGAATAACAATCTTCCCTTCGGCAATTTTCTTTAGAATGTAGACAGGGTCTACATTCTCTTTTTTTGCGGCCTGACGCATTAAGGGAGATATTTTATTATTTTGAGCTAATTCTAATTGGGTCATTGAATTGAACGGAAACGTTTTTGGGTTACGGTTACGATGCTCGCCTCGGCGTAGCCTTCGGCGAAGCCGGGCCCGTTTCGTCTCTCGGTCATGTTAAACGTCTTTTCACGTAACCGCCTAACGTAACCGATACCTGCCTGCCGGCAGGCAGGCGGGCTTCGTTACCCTAACCGTTACCTATGCAAAGCTTGACTTGCTAATAGTATAATTTAAAAGCGCCTTGAAACTATTTACTGTCTTGTCTATATCTTTCGCTTTACAAACAGCTTTTCCTATCGCAACCTTGCTTATCCCGCGTTCTTTAATACTGACAACATTATTTAAATCTATTCCGCCGATTGCAAAAGAAGGTATTCTAATGTTTTTCTGTATTTCTTTTAGAATTTTTAGGCCGATAGCTGGCTCTTTAACTTTAGTAGTGGTAGGAAAAACCGGTCCAATGCCGATATAATCTGCCCCCAGCTTTTGGGCAATCTTTGCATGCTTTAAGCTATGGCAAGAAACTCCGATTAGAAGATTATTGCCCACTATTCTTCTGGCGATTTCAACAGGAATATCTTCTTGGCCAAGATGTACTCCATCAGCTCGGCTTGCCAGAGCCACATCTATATGATCGTTTACAATCAACAAAGCTCTGTTTCTGGAAAGTTTTCTTAATGCCCTGGCGTATCTTAATAGCTCTCTTTTTGGGCTATTTTTGCATCTTAGTTGGATTATACCGGCTCCGGAATTGATTATCTTCTTAGCGATTGTAAAGAAATGCTGCGGGCATATATCTTTATCCAGAATGACATAAAGACTTGATTTTTCCAAAAGTCTTTTTTTCCAGCTCATAGATTTTATATCTCAATCCTTTAAACTGCTCAGCAGCATTCTTATCAAATAATTTATTAAATTCCTCGACAACTCTTAACGATTCCTTGACTCTTTGAATATTGGCAATAAAAATATCATTAAAATCTTTTCTTTTAAACTCTAATTTTATTGACTTCTTCCCGACGTCCTTAAGGATATCCCTGGTCTGGATAATGTTCTTTGCGCTTAAGCACTTCTCTTGCGCCTCTGAAATCTTGTGTCTTATATCTTTATAATTTCTTGAAAGTGCTCTATCGTTTAATATAAAACGGCAGATATCTTCACAGACACGCAAACCTTCTTTTAATCGATTCAGATTGGCATCGATTATTCTTAATATTTTACTTTCGATTCTTACCACAGGAATTTTTGATTATTGATTTAATAATGTTGGTTGTGGAGTATCCTTTAAGATACGGAATGATCTGGACTCTTCCACCATAAGACTCAACTATATCTTTACCGACAACATCTTCCTTGTTCCAATCTCCGCCTTTAACAAGAATGTCAGGCTTTAATTTACCAATTAACTTTAAAGGCGTTAATTCGTTAAAAATAATTATGTAATCTACCGATGAAAGCGCAGCCAATACGCTTGCGCGATCATGCTGAGAATTTATAGGACGATTTTTATCTTTCTTGACTACCCTAACCGAGCTATCACTGTTTAATCCGACAACTAGAAAATCTCCGAGTTTCCTGGAATCTTCTAAGTATTTGGCGTGCCCATAATGCAAGATATCAAAACAACCGTTTGTAAAAACAACAGTTCTCTTTTGTCTTTTTAAGCCTGAGACAATACGGGATAAGCTTTCTAAACTCTTAACTTTATTATTTTTCTTCATTATGCTATTTATTTCTCGACGAGTTCGCAGATGATATGCGCAATCATTATATGGGCTTCCTGAATTCTCGCGGTTACCTTAGACGAAACAACAAGACCAATATCCACTATTTTTACTAACTCTCCGCCATCTGTGCCTGTCAGGCCAATGGTTTTTAAACCCATCTGCTTGGCTTTGGTTATGCCTGAGATAACATTTTTGGCTTGCCCGCTCGTAGAAATCCCGATAACCAAATCGCCGTTTTGGGCGATAGCTTCTACTTGTCTTGAAAACACTTCGTCAAAGCCATAATCATTCCCTATAGCCGTCAATATTGAAGTATTGGCAGTAAGCGCGATCGCAGCCAAGCCACGACGCTCTTTTTGAAATCTGCCTACCAATTCGGCGGCGATATGTTGGCTGTCGGCAGCAGAACCTCCATTGCCAAAAAGAATTACCTTGTTTCCTTTTTTAAGGCAGCCGATTACCGATTCTGCTATCTTGACAATCTCGTCAATATTGTTTTTAAGTACCGACTCCTTGACTGCAATAGATTCTTTTATAATGTTATTTATTTCGTTTTTCATAGCTTTATTTTAGCCAAAAAATACCTTGGCAATATCGTATAGATCCATATCCACAGTTTTTAGTTCCTTTACTGCTTCTTCCAGCGGAACATCCACAATTTTATTCCCGCGGAGGCTTACCATCTTGCCAAATTTTTTATCCCTGATAAGCTCCACAGCTTTCACGCCGAATCTAGTCCCAAGAACCCTGTCATAAGCCGTTGGGGAACCGCCGCGCTGAATGTGGCCGAGCACGCTAACCCGTGTCTCAAAACCGGTCTTTTCTTCTATTGCGCTGCCCAAAGCCTCTCCAATCCCGCCCAGCCTTACATGGCCGAATGCATCCAGCTTCTCTTCCTGAACAACCATGCTTCCCTGCTTAAACTGCGCGCCTTCAGCTACGACAACTATACTAAAAGTCTTTCCTCTTGTATGGCGCTTTTTGATCGATGCGCAGACTTCGTCCATATCTATAGGTATCTCTGGGATCAAAATTATATCTGCTCCTCCGGCGATACCGGCAAAAGTAGCGATCCAGCCAGCGTGCCTACCCATAACTTCGGCAACAATAATTCTATGATGGCTTTCTGCGGTAGTATGCAACCTATCGATACATTCTGTGGCGATATTTACCGCGGTATCAAAACCGAAAGTGTAATCGGTAGCAGAAAGGTCGTTGTCAATCGTCTTGGGTACTCCAACGATATTTAACCCCTCCTTGGCTAATTTATCGGCAACTCCAAGAGTATCTTCGCCACCCACCGCGATTAAAGCTGAAAGGCCTAATTGCCTATAGTTTTCTTTGGCCTTCGCCACGTCGCCTTCTTTTTTATAAGGATTAGTCCTGCTAGTTCCCAAGATTGTTCCGCCTTTAGGAAGTATGCCTGAAACCTTCTTTAAGTCTAGCTCTTCAAAATCGTTTTCAATCAAACCCTTCCAGCCATTTTTTATTCCGACTGTAGAATAGCCTTCTAGGAAACCTTTTCTGACTACCGCTCTGATAACCGGATTTAATCCCGGGCAATCTCCCCCGCCCGTAAGAATACCTATTTTTGCCATTAGACTCCCTTCTTTGTTGATAAAAAACCACTTCTTAAACGCAGATTCTCGCAGATTTCACACAGATGGTCGCAAATATTATATCTGCGAAAATATGCGTTTGATTTGCGTATATCTGCGTTGAAAAAGTTCTTCATACTCTCAGTTTAAGATCTTCCGTAACCTTTAAAAGGAACCGTGGGATGCTCTGAGTCCGAAGATAACGGCTCCGGCTCATCTCGTCTCTTTTCGTCTTTTTTGGAAATAATCTTTGCGATATGAATCCGCACATTAACTTCCTCTTCGACTCCCAATATATCCTGGACTCTTCCTTTTATCATTTCTTGCAACCGTAAAGTAAAATCGGGAATGTTCACTTCCGACTTCAAGACAATGCGCAATTCCACCTGTATACCTTTTTTATTCACGACCACATCTGGCCTGACTTCTTTTACCTCCGGCAAATGCGCGGCTAGTCTCTGCACCAAATCTTCCACTGCGGATAACGATACGCTTACCTGTCCTGAAGGATTAGTAAAGGCGATAGTCTTTTCTTTTTGGAATCTTCCCAATATTAGCTGAGCAAAAGAAGTGCTTATAAAAATTAGCAGCAAACCCGTCAAGCCGACAACAATCCTTAAATTAACGTCAGCGTAAGAGGTGGTTAACAAAACTATAACTTGTTCCAGTTTTACTAAATGCAGGGTAAACCCAATAATCAAACCTCCCAACATTGACAATACTAACGTATAGAATAAAACTCCTATGGTAGAAAAGAATCTCATTTTGTCCTACCCCCCTTTAATGAGCGCACAATTTACGGAACGAACAAAGTGAGTGAACGTAAATTGTTTGCGCGAATTAAACCCCGCCCTTTTGGCGAGGACAAACTTGTTAAATTATTTGTACTAAGATAAAGCCAAAGCCTACTTTTCGGTTTATAACTTATCTCTGTTCTACAAAACTCCTATTCCGCCAAAAGGGCGGGGTCAAATTCGGACACACAACTTACGTCACTTTGTTCCGTAAGTTGTGTCCTCATTTTACCCCCCTTGGATTTCGTGAACGTTGACATTAATCTCTTTTAAATTCAAATCGGTTGATTTCTCAATTGCATTCTGAATACTTTCTTGCACGCGGCGCGCGACTTCCGGGATATTTACGCCGTATTTTACGGTTATAGCGACATCCAATCTAATCTCGTTGTTTTTGTCTGTTTCGACCTTGATTGCTCCTGAACCTTGTTTGCCAAAAATATTATAGATGCTTCCTTTTATCCCTTTATAAATTCCCACGACTCCTTCCACCTCTTGAACTGCGATAGAAGTTAGAGCCGAGATTACATGATTATGAATACGTATCGTACCAAGATCATTTTTCGTGTCTTCCATTATACCTCCGCTTCCTTCTCTACCTTAACAAATCTTTCGATGAAATGTGTAGAAATATCTCCTTTTATAAACAAAGGATCATCCATAATCTTTAAATGCACTGGGACGGTTGTCTTTATAGGAGAAATAATAAACTCTTCCAAAGCCCTCTTCATTTTTCTTATCGCTTCTTTGCGGCTGGGACCATGCACAATCAACTTTGCCAGAAGAGAATCATAAAAAGGACTTACTGTATAACCATTATAAATATGCGTATCTATACGCACTCCCGGACCGCCTGGCAAATTCAGTCTTTCAATCAAACCGGGACAAGGAATAAACCCGTTATCAGGATCCTCGGCATTTATGCGGCATTCAATGGCAGAACCGGAGAATTCCACATCGTCCTGTTTAAAGGACAATCTTTCTCCCGCAGCGATTTTTATCTGCTCTTTAATAAGGTCTTTACCTGTTACCATCTCGGTTACCGGATGCTCAACCTGTATACGCGTATTCATTTCCATAAAATAGAAATTCCCGTGCTTATCTAATAAAAATTCAATCGTTCCCGCGCTTCGATAACCTGCAGCCTTCGCACCTTTTACCGCCAAATCTCCCATTTTCTTTCGTAATTTATTATCCAAGGCTGACGAAGGAGACTCCTCCAGCAACTTTTGATGCCGCCTCTGAATGCTACAATCTCTTTCGCCTAAATGGATTATCCTTCCATAGTTATCAGCCAAAATCTGGAATTCTATATGACGGGGATATTCTAGGTATTTTTCGATATAAACATCGGGATTGCCAAAAGCAGCTTCAGCTTCAGACTGAGCAGTCATTAAAGCGCTGATTAATCTTATATCGTTATGGCAAACGCGCATTCCTCTTCCGCCGCCTCCAGCTGCTGCCTTAATTATCACAGGATATTTGAGTCTTTTTGCGATCTTAATGGCCTCTTCTTTACTTTTTATTGCAGATTGGCTGCCTGAAACTATCGGTAAGCCTGCCTTACGCATTGTTTCGCGAGCTGCCATCTTATCTCCCATAAGACGCATAGCTTCCGGCCCGGGACCGATAAAATTTATATTACATGATTCGCATATTTCTACAAAGTGGGCATTCTCAGCTAAAAAACCGTAACCGGGATGGATTGCTTCCACATCAGTAATTTCAGCGGCAGAGATTATGGCAGGGATATTTAAATAGCTTTCGGAACTCGAAGCCTTTCCTATACAGACTGCTTCATCGGCAAAACGCACATGCAAGGAATCTCTATCCGCTTCAGAATAAACGGCTACTGTCCTTATATTTAATTCCTTGCAGGCCCTGATTACCCGAAGGGCTATTTCGCCTCTATTAGCAATTAAGATTTTAGAAAACATATTATGCAGGCTCTATTAAGAATAAATTTTGGCCGAACTCTACCGGCTCGGCATTATCTACTAGAATATCTACTATCTTACCTTTGACTTCGGATTTAATCTCATTCAATAATTTCATTGCTTCGATGATACAAACAACCTGACCAACTTCTACATCTTGACCTATCTCCACGAATGGCGCAGCCTCCGGAGACGGCGCACGATAAAAAGTACCTACCATCGGAGACTTAATCTCTACTGTTTTTAGAACCGTTTTATCTTCCGACTTAGATTCTTTGGAAGACCCTGAAGATGAAGGCGAGATATGCTCGACCTTGTATTCCGACACCGGAGCAAAACCTATGGTTTCTTTGGCTTCTTTCTTAATCCTGATCTTGATTCCTTCTCTTTCAATCTCAAGCTCTAAAAGATTATTTTCATTCATCAGATTAATCATCTCTTTTATTTCTTTAAGATTCACCCTGTTAGACCTCCTTATTTTGCAAAAAAATTCTCACAAAATATTCTATTTTCCCCGCAAGGCCATTATTAGGTCTAACAGGGTTCATCGTGCTATCCTTTCTACGTAAGTACCG
>VGKH01000045.1 GCA_016867135.1 Candidatus Omnitrophota bacterium | reverse complement strand
AGCTAACGTTCGCATCAATCCTCCTCGTCTTTAATATTAATGGACTTCAAAAGGGTTGGTAAGTATAGAATTATTATATAGTTGAGAATCAAAAAAAGCAATATTTTTCCAGGAATATTGACAAAACTAACAAAGGCTACCAGATATTCTCAAATATATTATTCAGTTTGTTTTTTATTATATTGCTTTCAGTCTTCTCTTTGTGCGCGCTCTCAAAATACAAATTATCTGTTCTATGGCATAGTATGGAGCAGAGTCGCTGAATTGTTTGATTCTTCGCCTTCGCTAATCGTATAATCTGGATCAACCACGATTTTAAAATCATAGGTTGCCCCGGAATTGGCCGTAAAACTTACCGAAGCCGAATTTGCGCTCGAACCTGCATTAATGCTAGCGATGGTCTTAGAATCAATAAGCGTAAAATTGGAAGCGGTCGTCAGCTTCTGGTAAAAACTCACCTTGACGTTAGACGCGGAAGCCAAGCCGATATTATGCACAGCCGCGGAAATACTTACCTGTCCAGCGGCAACATCGGTTATATTAATATCGCCTGCTGTCACTTTTAAATCCGGGCTAGTCAACAACGACGAACCGAAGATTGCGTTATTATTCATCCCTATGATAAGCCAGTCTGGCCCCTCTCTTTCAAATAACATGGTAATTGTGGCAGAATCGCTGTAACCGGTGCCGCTACGGTTATCATATTTTCTCTGCCAATAAACATTCCATATTGCCCGGGTATAATCCTCGTTAAAGGTCTTGCTCTCTATGCGGGGATGAAGCCGGATATTGCGGTAATTATAAAAATCCTGCTGAATCGCCTCCTGGAATTTTATCCTGTCCGGATAGCCTAAAACAAATAGCCTGATAAACCTGTCGATATTTTCGCTTTCGTAAGCCGATTGCAACTTATCCAATAGCTTCGCAACGTTTTCTTCCGGAGTATTTGCCTGATAATTTATCGTGATACCAGGATCAAGCGTGCGCATGCCGCCTTTATTATCGCTAAGAACAAATTCCGGCCGAATAATTTCATCGCCAAGCGGCCGATAGGCGTAACGAAAAGAGCCCTCTTTTTTATCCATTTTCTGCCAAGTCTTGCCTTGGTCTACGCTTATCTCAGTCTTGTCCGTTTGCTCGTCGGTTAAAGATAAAACAATATTGCCCTTCTCGAGGTCGGATGCAAAAAGATTTAAGGTCGCGCCGTTTTCTGCCGGACGCCCGTTTACGGAAATATCTTCCGCTCTAGCCATTGAAACAGAAAAAATAATCAAACCAATAAGACAGATTTTTCTAAACATGGAATTTTCCTCCTAAAATTTACAATAAAAACTGGCGCGCGTAATATTTTCGGCGTAATTATTTTCATTGCTGGCAAAATTGTAGTCCCTGCGCTCATAACTTAAGTTAAAGGAAAGATCCTTTTTTAGCTGGCGCGAAACCATAAAATAATATTGCGTATTGTTGCTATCGGTATCGTTAAGATAAAAATTATTGTCAAAGAAACTGGCCCTTGCCTCAAGGCTAAGGCTTGACGGGAAACGCAAAGCAATCCCGGTGTTTGTGGAACTCGTAAAATCAGAGCTAGCTGCCTCCTTATACTTCTCATAAGAAAGATTCTCGGAAATGTTCCATGCTAGCCGCAGGTCTTTTTCTAAGTCAAAACTTCCGTCAAGGCCGACAGAATAAGTGTCTGAGTTTCTCTCCCGGCTAGATATGGCGTCGCTTGTGACAATAGTCTTAGTGTAATTCAAATAAGAATAGAAAGCCTCAAAATCCCGCGTCAATCCGGTCGAGTAACTATAGGTCTTATCGTCTGTATTCTTGTCCGTAGAAACACGTTTCCTGAAATCGGTTGAAATAAACGCCGAGAAATCTTTAAATAAGCTAAAATCCAATCTGGCGCCGGGATTCAGCTGTTCTGTGGTTGTAGATTTGGTTTTAGACAGGTTATCTTCATCCATATGCAGATAATGTGTAAGCCTCAATTTTGAAGGAAGATACCAGATTCCGTCTAGAGTTATTGCCTCAAGGTCCGAAGCTACAAAACCGCTGGCAGAGGCAAAATTCGTCCCCACCCTGCTATATTTAGAAGTAAGATTATAGTCTTTAAGATTTAAATCGCAGGCCAATTTTATCGCCCGGTCGCCTTTGGAATTATTATCATCCTGGTCTATATTCTGATCGACAAAGCTCTGGGCGAGCTCGGATGAAAAAACAAGAAAACTATTAACGTTATATTTTCCGTCAAGGCTGAAGATATTCGTCATTAAAGGGGTAGTGACATACGCCGAATCGTCCCTTGCGCCGGCATAATTAAAATTCAAGGCCAATTTATTACTCAATAGATTATTTTCCAGTCGCGTTCCCCAGACCAGGCGTCGGTTTAGCGAATCATCGCAGCGCTCCTCCCAAAGGTCCTCCCATTTAGCGGTATCAAAGCCGGCTAAGATTATTAAACGGGATTGTTTCTCTGCATCAAGCGTAAGCCTCAAGCCTTTAAGCGCGTTTGAAAGCGAATACTCGCTAAAACTAGAATAAAAATCTCCGGTCAAGAATTCGCCGGCCTTTGATTTTATCCCCAGATACATATTCTCCAGGCTAACGCTCTGGGAATCTATAAGTTTGTCGTCGGTGGAGCGGTAAGCGATATTACCGAAGAATTCATTGTCGCCTTTAAAGATATTATTGTAATGGAAGTTGCCCTCATAAAGGTAATCGGATTCATCGGAAGGATAAAAAGAATTATTTTCATTGCCTTCTACGCTGTAATAATTCCAGGAGAAGCTCTGGACGCTAGAAACCTCTGCTTCGGCAATAGAAAACGGAGCGGCCAAAAGGCAAGCCACGATGAAAATAATATAAATAATAAATCTTCTGGGCATGAAATCTAAAAGCTATCTTTCGATAAGCGGCTCAACAACGCGTTCGGGCGTCCTAAATTTAACGATTGTTTTTTCCGCGGTATTATTAGCCTCATTTAACTCATCATCCTTATTTCTGGGATCGGCAGTTACCCTAATCTTTGTAGTATCGACAGGTAAATCCGCTGAATCTACCCTTAAAGGAGAGGAAGCTCCGGGTTCTATGGCCGAACAACCTCCGTAGGCAAGCAAAGCCCAACCATCGGGATGGAACCTTCTGTTACTTTCGGCAAAATATTCCACTGACCAGGCTGCCTGATCGAGAGTCGGTCCGCCATTGCCACGATATCTGGCTGTGCCGTTATTAAACATTGTAAAATAAATATCGTACACATCCAGAGGATCCCCTCCGTGAGGCAACGTCTCTTTATATCTGATATCATCTATTCTCATGGTTAAATCGGGTTTAGGGATAGGGGAGCCAGCAACGGAAATTGTAGCCGGAGGAAGATTTATAGGCATGCTCCAGGCCGATGTGTTGTTTCTTTCGTTTAATTCGCTAACCGATGGATGCCCGCTAAATTCCGGGTCAACCACTGCCCTAAAACGCATGGTAACACGCTCGGCATCGCTTCTATATAGAGGAAGCGTAAACTGCTGGCTGTAAATCGTGCCGTTAAAAGTCCTCTCTGCCCCTGGCGCAAGCGACTCGTCAATATAAAGCATGCTGGGCAATCTTGAACCTTCAACTTTGTAATTGAAAGTGCGATATGCCGGCGGCATTCCTCCGTCAGACTCGATAGAAACCCTGATCGGACGGGCGCCGCCCCTTCCGCTATTTTTTACCGCTATAGAAAACGGAATCGTTACATAAATCGGTATCATTTCTTCCGGGCCGCTGGCATCTTCTATCCTGCCGCTAAAAGGGTCGCGGTTAGTAGCAGTCGCAGTCCCGATGGAAACTATCCTTACTTCAAAATCAGGCGAAACCGCAGAAACCAATTGCCCCGTTACAGAAGGCAAAACATTTTTCTGCGGAAGCTCTTTCTGCGCGGATAAGCGAGGCTGGATTTGTTTAATATCCTCAAGCTTCTCGGCAAAAGACAAACTGCTAAATCCGAAAAACAAAACCAGAATTAAACAAAACAAAGATAAACTTTTCTCCATCTTCACTCCTTTTTATTTATTATAACTCTTTTTTGCTGAAATCCAGCAGGCTTTTGTCTGCCTTATCTTATTTCCCTGAGTTGCTCATCTTCTCTGAATTTGTCCCTTATGCCTTCTAATTGCTCATCCAGTTGCCCAAGCTTATCTTGACCTGCTGCGCCTCTTTCTCCAGGAGATACCAAGGAAGATTCTATCAATTTTTCATTTTCGATTTTAGCCTCTCCGCTGACTTGAGAAACTTTCTTTTGGTACAGAGACCTTCCCTCGTTATCATTAGAAAATAATTTCCATAAGCCAAGGGCGATGATAGCCGCTACCGTAACAATAAAAATATCCGGCAAATGTTTTAAGAATGTTTGCCTAACGCCATCTAATATCTCAAGGAAAGAATTTCTCATTTGCTCACGAACTTTATTGGGTTCTTAGTTAATCATTAACCCGCCTCCGGGACGGGTATCTTTCTTGCGTTCAGGTAGCGCCTTTCGCTTCTCCATAATCCGGTTGTAGCGCTCGGGGTCTTCCTTTTTTAGCCGCTCAAGCCGCGCCTGCTTGCGTCTTCTTACGCGATCCATGATACTCTCATACTTTTCGGGAAGATTCTTGCGCAGCTCTTGAAGATAATTCAAGCGCTGCTTAATCATATGATTAAACCGCAGCGGCTCGGTTTGCTTTAAATCAAGCAACTCCTTTTGCGAAAGGTTGCTTACGACAGACAGCTCGCTTTCCTGAACCACATCAATTGCAGAAACCTGATCGCCTGAAAGCTCATCGTCGGTATAATCCATCTCTTGCGCCGAAGAATAACGCGCAAATAGCAAGCTGGCTGACATTGCAAGCGCCAGAATTAATATTCTTTTTTGCCTCATTTGGCCTCCTTGATAAACAGACAACCCTTCCAAGTCCTATATTTTGATAAATTATTTCGCTGTTAACCCAGCAATATATCTTTCTAGGGCTTTTCGGTCAATCATATCTCTTGACTTGAATTTCTCAACCCAGTCGCCATATTCATAGCTGGAAATCTTGTCGTCTTTGGCGTAAATATAAAATAACTGCATAAGGCTGATATCCTTAGACAGCTTTTCCATTGCCGTCCTGGAAAACGTCATCTTCATTTCATCTCCTAAAACCAGCATGCTTAGTTTAAGTTCCTTTAATTCTGATACCGACAGACCAGAGGTGTCCATCTGGTCTATCTTGGCAACAGTCCTGGTTATCTCCTGCCTTGATATACTGGATAACCTTCCCATAAAAGTAAAAATCCCAATTAAGGCAAGTATGGCGATGGTAATAATTATTCCCGAGATCCACTGGAAAAGCCTCCTCTTTGAACCAAATAAACCATAGATGAGGCCAGTAAGCGGCCAGGCCAAAAGCATAAGCACTATCCAGATGACCTTGGATTTGGTGCTCCGGTTTTCGGCAATGGCGCAATGGACCAAAAGCCATATCGGATAAACCAAAATGCTAAAAAAGAAGCCGCCGAATATAAGAATCCCGATCATCAATGCCACGATTCTCATCTGTCCCCCTTTTTGTTCTTCCCTGCTTAATGGCTAAGATAATTTTCAAATTTCACCATAAGCTTCTCGGCCATCGTAAGGTGCTCCTGGGTTATCTCGGTAGTAAAACCTTTTTCCAGGAATTCGGAAAAGCCGGCAAGCTCAGATTTGTCTACTTTATTCAAATTCAAGAATGCCATAGTCCAGTCTTTGAAGCTGCGTTTCTCTACAGGCTGATCCCAAATCAAAATTACGCTGGCATGCCTTTGGTCAGACTTAATCGTAAAGAAAAGCTTAAAGACATTGTCTTTCTCGCCTTCTAATATCTGCAAAAAATGCCTTTTATAATAAATCAGGATCCCCGTAATGCCCAACTCGGCGTTTTTTTCCCTGCTTTTCTTTAATAATTCTTCAACATCCTGATCGTTTAACGGATGCGTCTCAACGCTTACATAAAATAGTTGATGCAACATTTATTACCCCCCTAATAAACCCTCCATTACCTGCCTACCGGTAGGCAGGGTAGGTAGGCTTCTGTTGAGGACGGAATTTATTCCGCCTCGGGCCGTGAAAACGCTGCTTGAAATCCCTGCGCGCTCTTCCCTTAGCGGATTCATCAAATTTCTCAGAAGGCACTTCCGGATGCTTTGCTACAGTCAGGGTTAATCTGATAAGTTTTTCTATCTCGCGGACATCGCGGCTCTGGTCAGGCGTGGCAAAAGAAATCGCGTGTCCCTGGCTCCCTGCCCTGGCTGTGCGGCCTATCCTGTGCACATAATTTTCCGAATCTTCCGGAAGGTCATAATTGATTACCAGCTCAATTCCGATTACATCAATGCCTCTTGAGGCAATATCAGTAGCCACAAGCACCTTATATCTGCCGGATTTAAAACCTTCTAAAGCCTCGCGGCGCTGGCCCAAAGAGCGGTTAGAATGTATCTCTGCGGCGCTGTATCCCATTTTGCGTATGGCCATCATGATATTGCGGGCATTATGCTTGGTGCGGCTGAATAAAAGGATTGAGCCGTGATATTGCGCCAGTAATTTCCCCAAAAGGCGGGGCTTGGCTTCTCTTTTGACGATAAATAATTCCTGGGTCACGCGTTCCACTGTAGTGCCCGACGGCGCCACCTCAATAGAAACCGGCAGCTTCATATATTTAGAAGCAATCTCCATGATCTCTTTGGGGATAGTGGCGGAAAAAAGCATGGTCTGCCGGTCTTTAGGCAGGAATTTGAGGATCTGCGCAAT
Organism: Candidatus Omnitrophota bacterium; assembly: GCA_016867135.1. Lineage (GTDB taxonomy): Bacteria > Omnitrophota > Gorgyraeia > VGKH01 > VGKH01 > VGKH01. The sequence goes on along the minus strand of VGKH01000045.1, from coordinate 3,428 downwards.
CTGCGGGGCAAATCCCATATCTAACATTCTATCAGCTTCATCAAGCACCAGCATCGTGACATATTCGGTGAGGAAATTCCAGCGGCTCATATGGTCTATCAACCTGCCAGGAGTGGCAATAACGATGCGCGGATTCTTGCGCAGCGCCTGCACCTGTCCAAACATGGGAGCCCCTCCGATAAGACAAGCAGTCTTCATCCCAAAGGCAGGCGCCATTTTCATAAAGGCCTCGTCAATCTGGATCGCCAATTCGCGCGTAGGCGCAAGCACTAGTCCCACGCCTTTTTTCTGGGCGAGGCGCTGGACCATCGGAATGGCAAAGGCGTGAGTCTTGCCGGTTCCGGTCTGGGCAATGCCGATAACGTCTTTTCCCTCAATCGCCGGAGGTATTGCCTTAAACTGTATGGGTGTGGGGGTCTTAAACTTTATATGCACCAGGATATCAAGGATCCTCGGGGCAATCCCCAACCCGTAGAAACTTCGCTCAGGGACAACATTACCCGGCGCGGAATTATTGTTATTTGTTAATCTGTGTGGCATCGTGTTTTATCCTCCTGATTTTAGAATTTAATCTGGGGACGTTGCCATCCCTCACCCTATACCCTAACCCCTACTTACTAAAAGAACTAGAGGCTTCTATTTTCTTCTTCTAAAAGACTTCCTCTTCGGGGTAAACTCCCTGTTTTCTCCGCCCGAGCTATCTGAGCCGCCGCCTTTGCGCTTTGCAAAACAATCCCTGCAATACACCGGGCGGTCTGAGCTGGGCTTAAACGGGACTTCGCATTCTATTCCGCATTCTGCGCAAATCACTTTGGTCATAGTTCTTTCTCTGGAGCTATCGTCCCGCCTTCCCCTGTCACGGCCAAAAGAGCGGCCGCCACCAAAGGACCTGCCCCCAAACGGCCTTGCTTGCGGCCGCTGGTTGATTAATGTATCCAATTTTCTTTCCAGAGAATCCAGCTGGCTCTGAATTTTATCCATTAACCCGGCAATATCCACATCCGCCGGCGCCGGTACTAAAGCCTTCTTACGCCTAAAAAGTTTTGCCATATCCTCACCAATTATCCTTTCAGTTTTTTAGGGACGTTGCCCTGATTTTATCAATCGGCAACGTCCCAGAATATTAATTATCTATCAAATTTATCAATGATTTTTACGTGCGGCATAAGAAAAATAAGAAAAGTATTTTCTCCATAATATATCTGAGGAGACAAAACGGTTTTCTCCAAAGAAGTAATCCACAATAGCTTCTCGTAAACGGGCGAGTTCTTTAAAATGGGAAGAAATCTTAATTCCTTCTGTAGTTAAATCCAAGAGCTCAAGAGCCCGCTCAACCGCAAGCACGCAATAGGCGTTATTTTTCTTGGCTTTCCAGTTAAGGGCGCGCTCGACTTCGCTGGCAATATTTGCCATCTGCTCTAAGAACGATAACTCTCTCCAGCGCCCCGAAGCAAGCTCTTTATGCTGATAATTCATTTCGCAATCCTCTTTGCTACAATGGCAATAATCTTCCGGCGTATTTCCTGGTTTTCCACGCCGCGGCTTCTATTGCCCTGAGATGGCCTCATATTAATCAGGGAATCAAATTCAATAAACTCATCTTTCTGTAATTGGGGATAGAGATTAACTCCCCAGAGATTTTTTTGTTTTGATCCGTCCTCCAAAAGCAGGGCTTCCAAATCAGAATGAAGCTCGGCATCAATAGCGATAAACTCCCTATCAACATCCACGACTGCTTTTACCAAATTCCCAAAGCTATCAGCAGCCATTTCTTGAAGTTCATTAAGTGTCAGTGCAGTTTTTATGATTTTCATAAAATAGATTATATATCAACTAAAAGTGTTCCGCAAGACTTTTAGGGGACGTTGCCGTCCCTCACCTTTTATATATTCAAACTAAGTTTTATTCTGAGTTTTAATTGCCCGAATGCTTTCCCGAATTTTTTAAGTCGTTTTTCCCTTAAGATTGCATCCTGAAATGAAACAAAAGTTTCATAGTAGACTAATTTCCAAGGCCTGCGAGAACGTGTATATGTCGATAAGCCATCGTTATGCTCTTTCAATCTGCGCTGGATATCATTAGTATATCCGACATAGAAAGAATCATCTTTTTTACTTTTTAGAAGATAAACATGATACATAATCAATACTAAAAAGGTGAGGGATCAATCGGCAACGTCCCGAACTAATTGGCTAATTAGATAATCTTTTTAAGCAAAGCTAAAGCTGTTTCGTAATCCGGATGACTGCCGATTTCCTTTACATACTCCACGTAACGGACAACGTCGTCTTTATCCAGAATAAAAATCGCGCGCGCAAGAAGCCGAAGCTCCTTAACCAACACCCCGTAATTATTGCCGAAGATAGCATCTCGGTGGTCGGAATAGGTCTTTACCTTCTTTATATTATTTGCCTGGCAAAAACGCTTTTGGGCAAACGGAAGGTCCATACTGATAAAGATTATTATTACATCCTTTGATAAAGCTGCGGCTTCGTCATTAAAGCGTTTAATCTGCAGATCGCAAATAGGCGTATCAAGCGACGGCACAGACGCGATTACCTTTATCTTGTTTTTGAATTTACCCAGCTCCACTTCGTTGAGATTATTATCCAGGACCTTAAAATCCGGCGCCTTGTCTTTAGGCTTCAATTCGTTCCCTAAAAGCGTAACAGGTTTTCCTTTTAGCGTGACTTGGTCTGCGCGTTCCATAATAATTCTCCTTCTCCTAAAAAATATCTTTACTCAACGCACCTTAAAAAGCATCCCGGTTGCTTCAGCAACAATACCTTTGTCGTTTGTGACCTTAGCTGAAACGATTACTGCGCGGCCTCTGTCTTCTTTGAGCCGCGCCTCAACAAAAAGTTTCTCGCCGATTTTGGCTAAATTTTTAAAAACAACCTCTTCCTTGGCTGTGCGCACATCGCATTTTAACACAGCCCGCACAAAAACCGCCATTGCCTCATCTAAAAGCGTCATAATCACACCGCCGTGGGCTCCGTCCGGCGGGCCCATATGATTCTGATTAGGCGTAAATTCTCCCTTTACACAATCCGATTCGATTTTAAAATCGATCTTTAATCCTATCGGATTATTGAGGCTACAGCCAAAACAATTGTCTACATGCATATGCTGGTTTGCGGACATAATCTTACCCTATTTAAGTAAAAACGACCTGCCTGCCGGCAGGCAGGAAAAGAAAAAAGTAAAAAGTTAAAGGCAAAAGTAAAAAGTTTCTAAACTTTTGACTTTTAACTTGTGGTTTTGAATTTTGCCTTTTGACTTTTGACTTTTCAAAGTGCCAGCGTAGATTCAAGTTGCTAACGCAACAGTTCAGCGAATTTTTCATGAGGCGTATGCCATCCCAATGTTTTGCGCGGACGGTCATTTAATTCATCTTGAACTTCTTTAAGTCTGCCTTTCGATATTTT
>VGKH01000044.1 GCA_016867135.1 Candidatus Omnitrophota bacterium | reverse complement strand
CTGACGGGCAAAAGCGGGTAGGCGCAAGGAGAAAAACTTATCAATACTCCTCCGCTGAAAACAATTATGTAATCTAAGAAATTACCTTGTAGAGTCATCTATCCAATCTAAATATTTTTTACTACCATTAACGATAGGCAGGGCGATTATCTCCGGCAAATCGTAACTATGCAAGTGCCTGACCAATTTTTCTATCTGGCTAAAAAGACTTTTCCTGGACTTGACAATCAATAGGGTTTCTTTAGAAGAATCAACTTTGCCTTGCCACCAAAATAATGAATTGATAGGATTAATTAAGTTTACGCATGCGGCAAGCTTGGCCTTAATTAAAGCTTGGGCGATTTTATCAGCTTGTTTACTATTAGCGCAGGTGACAAAAACTATTATAAACATTTAAAGTTTTAAAAGGATATCAATTTGTTCTTTGTCGAAGCCTATAATTACGTCTTTATCTATTTCAATGACCGGGACACCCATCTGTCCGGAGATGCTTATCATCTCTTGCAACTTACTCTCGTCGCTTGAGACATCAAAGTTTTCGTATTGAATCCCCTTGCTATCCAAATATGTCTTGAGCCTTATGCAATAAGGACATGTTGGCGTAGAATAAACTTTGACACTAGCCATAATTTCCTCCTTTAATGAGCGCATCCTTGACAAGCTTGTCAAGGATTTGCGCGAATTAAACCCAGCACCTTTTTAGTATTAGCGTTTCCTTTAAAAAATAAATCTTTTAACATTTTAATATATAAAATGTGCTGGGTCAAATTCAACCATCAAACTTACGCTCACTAACGTTCCGTAAGTTTGGGCTTCATTTGACCTTTTTCACTAATTTAGCGAATCTCTGACCGAACCGAGCGCATTGCCGGCTAGCTCTTGCATCAGGGCTACCGATAGCAACCGGACCATAGTGGTCACCGGAAGGATCGCCTTGAATTATCATACCATGAATGAGCATGGCGTTCAAGATATCTAAGATAGTTGTTTCGTTGCCTCCGCCGATATTGGCGCTGGAGGCAAAAGCTCCTCCAATCTTACCATCAAGGCTTCCATGGAACGTAACCGATTTATCCAATAACTCCTTAATCTGGAAAGCCATACTGCCATAATAGGTAGGTGAACCGATTAATATGCCGTCGGCCTTCAATAAATCATCCGGCTTTGTATCCTGGATCTTCTTCAGTTGGAATTGGACCTTTTCTTTCTCAATACCTTCGCATATCGCTTTGGCCATCTTTTCAGTATTGCCTGTTTGAGTATAATAAATGACTAAAATTTGCGCCATTTTTGCCTCCTTTAATGAGCGCATCCTTGACAAGCTTGTCAAGGATTTGCGCGAATTAAATCCAGCACCTTTTATCTATTCAATATTTTTAAAAACTCTCTTTAAAGAAATGAGTACTAAAAAGGTGCTGGGTCAAATTCAGACAGGCGATTTACGTTCACTCCCGTTCCGTAAATCGTGTCTTCATTTGACCTCCTCATTTTATCATCGCTACCGACATCATCCTGCCAGCATTATCCCCTTCTTTACGATATGAAAAGAATTTTGTGTTTTGGCAAGACGTGCAGATTTTACTATCGATTATATTCGGCCTTTTGATCCCTGCAGAAACTAGCTGATTTTTATTTATGGAAATTAAATCTAGAAATAGCTTATTATCTCTCTTCTTTAAACCTTTACCGAAATGTTTTTTAAATTCTCCCCCGACTTCATAACAACAACTTCTTATCGCCGGGCCAAATGCCGCTATAATATCTTTTGGCTTGCATTCGAATTTCTGTTTCAGTATCAGAACTGCTTTTTTGACGATTTCCTCTTTACTTCCCCGCCAGCCCGCATGCACCAGACCGATAGTTTTAGTCTTGGGGCAAAATAGAAACATCGATAAACAATCAGCGGTAAATACCGCTAAAGGAATATCGCGCTTATTCGTGATTAATCCGTCGCTGCCAGCGATTGCGTTCTTACGAGTTAAGGCGCCTTTCCCTCGATGGCTTTCAGCCACTACCACAACTTTAGATTTATGCGGCTGCTTTACGCAAACCAGGTTTCGATAATTAATGCCTAATTTATCTAAAAACTTTTTTCTATTTTTGTGCTTTGCCTCAAAACTTAAATCAAGACTTCTATCACTAAAAGAGGCTACAATGGGAAATTTATTGAATCTTTCAAAGAAATATGCACTTTTTCGCTTAATCATGTTTGAAAATTAGGAAGGAAATTATTTTAAAGCTTCTTTGTAGGCATCATTTATACTCTGTATCCCGACGACGCAGGCAATAATTATACCACTGGCAAAAAAAACTAATCCAACTACCAACTCCCATATTGGAAATAGGCGAGAGATTATCCAATGCCCGGCAAAAACAGCTCCCACAATAATCAAGATCATGCTAGCAGCAGAAATAGTCATTATAATTAAGCCTTCTTTTATCTTTCCCACATAAAGCTGCCCAAGGCCGTTGAAGACAAACGATAGAATCGCCGCTATTCCTGCACGGTGCCGTTTATCATCCATTACAAAAACTCCTTCTTTTATAATTACTAAAACGTAGCTATCAGTTCTTTGAATCGGTCGAGTCTGATTCTTCGCCTTCATAGAGAGGAAGGCCCTTAAGACCTTTCTGCACAGAAGACGGGAAGATTATTCCTTTTGCTTCAGCTTCTCTTTTTATCTTCTCGGCCTTCGTTCGTAATTCAGTGTCTGGAATCTGTTTACCGACTCTATCTTGGGGTGGATTTAATTTTTGTTCTTTTTCAAACTCAATCACTTTTTTAAGAATATCTTCTGGTAAATCAGCACCGCATTTAGTAAGCACGCTTAGAAATTCCATTGCAAAAAACTGATCAATTTGTATTCTACGTTTTGTCATATGGGCAAATCTTCCTATAACCGCGCAGATATTTTCGCGCTCCTCTGGATTTAATTGATCAATAAATTCATAACTTTCAATTTTCTTGAGATTAAGGATAATTGGCTCAAGCACATCAAGAGTAATTATATAAACAGTGTAATCGCCCATGGGGTAACTAAATTTCTCAATGACATCTACTGTATTTGACGGAATAACAAGAAAGATATCTTTTCGAACGTTCTCTTCCTTGATATACTTTTTGACAGATTCGGTCTGAGCTTTGATGTAAGTGGGAAAATTACCAAGATCATCTGATGATGGACTTTTAGCATCAAAAATGACAAATTCATCACATATTTTGATTGTGTTATCGGGAGCGCCTTTAAAAGGAACTTTCTCAACATAGTCAATAGTATGTCTTTCGCATATCATTTTTATAGAATTTTTTACTTTCTCTTGATGCTCAGCCCATGTTTTCTTCATTGATTCGAACCGCGCTATTTCTTTTTTATGATTTTCTTCTTTTTCTTGTGCTCGTTCCTCTTGATTTCGCTTTATCACACTATCAAGGGTCGCAACTTTTTTTTCATATTCTACCTTTCTATCCTCTTCTATACTCCTGTAGACTGCATTATCTTGTTTGAGTTGCGATAGTTCACTTATGAGTTGATCTCTTTTTTCTTTAAGTGTAGTTATTTCTGCCTTCTGGCTATTGACATTATCTTCAAGATGCTTATTGCTAATTTTAAGATTTTCAGTTGCGCTAGCAAGGCGTTCTTTCTCTTTTTGAAAATCCTCGAGGGAATGTTCTAGCTTTTTTAATTTTTCATTTGAAAGTATCCCAAATCCGATGATTATCAATATTGCTAAAATTATCCCCCCGAAAATTACCGCAATCATTACTCAGCTCCTTTAATCTTTTCTATCTTGGAGATGATTTCCCTGATTTGGCCTTCGCTTTGTTCCCTTACGATATCGCGCACAAAATCCGAAGTGCTAATCGCATCGTCGGACGACATATAATCGCATTGTATCCCGCAAGAATAATATTTAACTTTACTCTGCGAAACCTTGGGGCACTCCTGCTGCCAGATAATTTTTCCCTTGGCATATATAGGCTTTTTACCTTCTTCAATATGAATTTCAAGCTCTACCTCCGAATTCTTTTCTAATTTATCGGCCATAACAATATTGAGTCCTGTAGGGCTTATATTCTTAGAAAATGCAGTGCCGGTTATTTTTGGATCGCTCAAAGAATGATAATCAACCCTTAATATGATATTGGCGCGGAAAAGTTTCCTGTATTCGAAGGTTGGCATGTAATTCCTTCCTATCGTCTAGAAATCAACTAAAAGGATTATAGCACAAATCTCTTTAGTCTTATTATAATTTTTGGTTTCCTAAAGCGGCAAGAAGCTGGCTATCTATTTCAAAAGAAGATGTCTTCCAAGAATTAATTATTTCACTTTTATGTGTCTGCCACAGAGAACAATAATTATCCCAGCCGCGAACCTCACCACGCCTATTAACCCACTCGGGATCCTTGGTAAAATGATACAGTCCGTCGGGGAAAATAGTGTTTTTTACTGCTTTATATGTCCAGTATGTCCAGTGAAAACCCAGCTCTCCAAAAAGTTTTATTAAATCGCTGATATAATTCATCTCGCCCGATGAATTGGAACGCGAATTCACTCCGAATTCACCCACCAAAATCGGGACTTTTAATTCATGGGAGATCTTAAAACAATCTCTTAGATGCCTGATATTATCCTGCATGCCTTTCTTGTAAAGCCTGTCGGCGAAAGGATAAGCCGGCGTGGCTTCAGTATTAAAACAAAATTCTAAGGGCTGGTAAAAATGGATGCTAAAAGCCAAGTTTTCATCTTGGGGTTTTTGAAGGGTGCCTAACTCTTGCGCCCAATCAACCGGCTCAAGAAAAAGAATGTGGTTTTTATCGGCCTTTCTTATTTCCTTTACCAAATCTTGATAGAATTTATTCAAAGCACTCGCGGCGACAATCGGCTCGTTTAAAAGATCGTATCCTGCCACCGCCTCTTCATCTTTAAATACATCTGCCAGAAAAGACCAAAGTTTAATCGTCCTTTCTATGTTAGATTGATTTCCCCAAAGCTGGGCTTCACCCGTGCTGTCAGAATGCCAGTCGGTATTTTGGCTCCCAGGCGCGGCATGCAAATCCAGAATCACCCAAATCCCGTATTTTTTCGCCCAGCTTACAGCCTTCTGCAGATAAGATAATCCTTCCTTAGAATAAGCAAACGGCTCTTTCTCGATAAGTTTATGGTTGAATGGAAGCCTCGCGCAATTAAATCCTAAAGAAGCAATATTCTTAAAATCTTCCTCGCAAATAAAATTATCCCGGAAAGCCTTCTCAAATTCTTCTAGCGCGGCAGAGCCTTGAGCCTTTTTGAACTTATCCTTAAAGACTCTCTCGGCGATATTTTCGGCATATAGGATGTAACCCTCCATCATCAGCCATCCGCCCAGATTGAAACCTCTGAGCATAATCTTTTTGCCGATTTCATCCACAATATAATTATTTTTTGTCTTTAGCATACTTTAAGTAAAAAGGTAAAAGTAAAAAGGAAAAACCAAAAGTCAAAAATAAAAAGTTTTTAAAATTTTAACTTTTACCTTGTACTTTTTACTTTTTCCTTCTTACTTTTTACTTTTCTATTATAACAGATAATCCTTCTTTATCCTTTGGACACTGCGGAAAATATTCTTTTTAATCTGAAGGTTATTTTGAGAAATCTCTCTTATAACTTTCTCAACTAAGGCGCGTTTGGTATCGCCGGCATTGGGGCAACTGCATTTTTCATAGGCGAAATCATTTTCACGACGCGCAAAACGCAATATCTCTTTTTTTTCAATATAGGCTAAGGGCCGTATAATTTTAATCTTGCCCTTAAAAAGCTCCTGTTTTGGCTTCATAGCGCTGATCTCACCTTTATAAAATAGATTAAGCAAGACTGTCTGGATGATATCATCTAAATGATGCCCTAATGCGACTTTTTTAAAACCAAATTTAGCCGCAGTCTCAAAAAGGGTTTTGCGCCTATTCCACGAACACCAGAAACAGTTGATTTCATTTTTACTTTTAGCCTTTTTGAATATATTGACCTTTTTAATGTAATAATCAACTTTTTCTTTCTTGAAAAATTCCCTTAGTCTTCTGGAAAGCCCGGCCGAATATCCGAAATCTATATGCACTGCCAAAATATCAAATTGTACGGGAGCAAATGTCTGCCGGTATTTGAGCATTTTTAAAAGCGTAATGCTATCCATCCCGCCGGAAACTCCAACGACAATCTTGTCTTTGTCGGCGATCATCTTATAATCGCCGACTGCCTTGCCGACTTTCTTGGAAATAAAATACATGGGTTTGTTATTCCTGCCTTGGGATTTATTTATGGTGACCATCGTAATCCTTGTACAATAACTCCTCTACTTGTTTTTTGATTGCAAAGGCAATCGCTTCATAATCATCAACTATACCATGTTCTTTCCCTTTTGATAAAAGATTCTCTGTATTGATTGGCTTGCCGAACACGATCTTAATCGGATGCAAACGAGGGATACGTCTTATCCGGGGCCAAGCCTGGAATGTTCCCAAAATCGCAACGGGGATAATCTTTACCCCGTTAGAAGCGTTTAATTTCTGGCTATCGCTTCTAGCGGGGTTAATCTCGAACTCTTTAGCCAAAATCCCGATACCCTTCTTGAATTCCACGGGTTTACCCTCAAAAGAACGAAGCCCTTCGGGAAATATACAAAGCATCTTGCCATGGCCCAGAACATAACTTGAGACCTGCAAAGTATTCACCAGTTCTTTAGTGGGATCTATCGGGATTAACCTGGCAACCCTAAGCGCCCATTTTAAAGAAGGATGCTCAAAGATATTCTTATCGCCTAAGAAATATAGTTGCATCAAAGTCTTAAACGGAACTGCTGCTGCAACAACGAGCCCATCAAGATAGCTGGAATGATTAGAACAAAAAACATAAGTCCCCTCGGAAGGAAGGTTTTTATTTCCTTCAACCTTAAACAGGAAAAACAATTTAAAAATTACAAACAAGGATTTAGGCACGATTAAACTAAGTAATTTATTGAAGCTTCCGGGAAAAAGATCTATTTTTTCGATAAGCTCTTGCGGCGGAGGGAAATTTACCAAGTCTTTCCATGAAAACAAAGCTTGCCCGGTTTTTGAAGAGGATGCTTTAGAAAACAGAAATTCACTTAATTTAAAAATAAGCTCTCTTACGGTAAAAATCTCCTCAACTAAAGAATCGGGAATTTCTATCTTCAATATATTCTGTAAGCCCATGGCTAATTCCACCTTAGCTAAAGAATCAAAACCTAGATCTAATTCCAAGTGGTCGTCGAGCTTGATTTCTTTTTTGAAAGAAATCTTCTTGGAAAGAAAACTTATCACTTTCTTTCCGATTTCTGAATTAAGCATATTTATATCTTCAAGGGAAGGCGCATAGGCCTCTTCCGGTATCCAGCGTTTACTGATAAATTTATCGCGGTACTTTAATTCTACCTCATAACGTTTAATTTTCCCCAGGCGAGTTTTAGGAAGCTCCTCTTTGGTAATAAAAAAGTCTGTTATGCGCTTATAAGAAGGGAGTTTTGATGAGAAATTCTCCAGTTCCCATTTTATTTTTCTATTTATATTGGCATCTCCAACACTTTTAAAATGTTCAAAATCAGGCACTACTACGGCTACCAAGGCCTCATTGCCTTCAGTGTTTTCCACGGCAAGCAGGCACACCTCTTTTATAAAGTCGCTCTTCTTGAAATAATTCTCTATTTCTTCAGGATAAATATTCTTTCCGGAACTTAAAACGATTATTTCTTTAATCCTTCCGGTAATAAAAATAAACCCGTCTCTATCAATTCTGCCGGCATCCCCGGAATAAAACCAACCGTCTTTTATCATTTGGCTTGTCTCAAGAGGGTTATTGTAATAGCCCTCCATGACATTATCGCCCTGGATGAGAATTTCATTATCATCCCCAATTCTTACTTTTACCCCGTCAACTGGTCTTCCTACGGAACCAAGCTTATTTATGGCAGCAAGATTCAAACTTACTACCGGGGAGGTCTCGGTAAGGCCATAGCCCTCTAGGATAGTAAAGCCCAATTTAAGGAAATCTTTGGCTGTTTTTGTATCAAGTTTTGCTCCACCGCTTACCAGGTAACGCAATTTCCCGCCGAAATGCTTGTGCACCGAGCTAAATAATATTCTGGCAAAATTTATCTTTGTATGACATCTCAATGTCCAAGCAAAACTAATAAATAATCTGAAAACTAACCTCTTTAAAAAAGGCTGTTGTTTAATCTTGCCGAAAATCGACTTGTGCAACATATTAAAAATCTCAGGAACTGCGATAAAAAGCGTGACCGAATTATCGCGAATGCTCTTTACGAGCTCTTCGCTCTTCAAGGTGCAAGGATAAACTATTCTTGCGCCCAAAAATAGAGGAAAGATTAAAGTAGCAGTAAAAGCAAACGAATGATGCAATGGCAATATAGAAATGAAGCAGTCTTTAGCACTGCAAATATTTAGTTTCTCAAAACTTAAGAAATTAGTTGAGAAATTCTTATGCGTAAGCATTACCCCCTTAGGCTTGCCAACAGTGCCAGAGGTATAAATAATCGAGGCCAAGTCCTCTATGGATACAGAAGGGAAATGGTTTTTAGGATAATGCTTTGAGATTATATCTTGAAGGGAAACATACGGCGATTTAGATTCGATTTTATCAATTAAAACTATTTTCTTAACATTGGGGAGATAGATAATATTCTTATCAAAAAAGTTTAGGAATTTACTTGAGCTAAATATAGCCTTGGCTTCGCAATCGGAAAGAAGATTATGGAACTCAAAATCCGAAAACTTTGCGTCCAAAGGCACTACTGTAGCACCAGATAAAATAATCCCGAAATACGCAATTGCCCACTGCGGACAATTATCTAAAATAATCGCAACCCTGTCGTATGGTTCTATTCCGTTTTCTATAAGCCAATTGGCAATATTTCTTGCCTGTCGATTGACCTCTGAATATGAATAGGTTTTAGTTTGGCTGGTTAAGTTTTCTACAAAAGCAATTTTATCTGGGTTTGCCTGGCAGATTTGGGCGAGTTTTTCATGTAGAAGAAATCCTTCGGACATTTTAAACGAATTCCTTATTTTTTATGCGCTGCAAAAATGTATCGCGGCAGCGCCTACATAAGGTTAATTTATAAAAGACATGTACGTCTTCTTCGAGCTGCTTAGGATCCATATCTTTCATTTGTTCTATAAGTTCCCTGATTTGTTTTTGGGCATCTTTTTTGAAATCTTCTTTTGTAAATTCTACTTCCGGAGAGGCATAAAGTTCTATCTTTAGAATATAACGCTCGATAGGTTTTTCCAATTTTTTGCCGCAAGAATCGCAAGAATGCTTAATTTCTCTGTTTATTTCTTTTAAAGGACAGATGTGGCATTGAGGAACTTTCTTGCAAAAAGTTTTAGCCAGTTTTACAAAAAGCGCGTGGTACTCATTAAACAATTTAACCTCGCAAGATAAATTATCCATAAAAAGATTCTGAATCTGCGAATAGGTGGCGGCCTTTTCAATTAGATTATGCCTTAAGAGCGCGCGCCTGGTGTAGGCATCGACGACAAAAATCGGTTTTTCTCCGGCATACAATAAAATCGAATCCGCTGTCTCAAGGCCAATTCCTTTCACGTTAAGCAGCTTTGCCCGCAATTTTAAATAATCGTCCTCAAACATATTTTTCAATGATCCATGGTATTCCCTAAACAGAAAATCGATAAAATTCTTGATCCGCTTTGCTTTTACATTGTAATATCCTGACGGACGGATTAATTTCGCCAGCGTATTTATCGGCGCCTCTTTTATTCTTCTTGGCTTAAGCAGATTTTTCTTCTTTAAGTTGGTTATCGCTTTCTCAACATTGCCCCAATTGGTATTTTGGGTCAATATCGCCCCGGCAATTACTTCAAATTGCGTTTGGGCCGGCCACCAATGCTGCTTGCCGAACCGGGAAAATAATTTATGGTAAACCTCTTCTAAAATATCCTGAGTTTTATTTTTTGTCATTTGCGTCTAAGCCTGGATTTGGAACGCAACATTTCAAGGTAAAGCTCTTCTTCGGTTAGGTCCTGGTCTTTTTTAATGACGATTTTGGAGGGATCAATTCTGTATTTTGGCTTTTTATAGGGCTTCATTACGATTTTCTACGGAAATTGTATTGTCTTCTACATTGAATATCTTACCGAAAAATTGCTCGGCAACCCACATATTAGTCTGAGTATGTTTGCTAATCTGAGAAGTCCTAACAACCCCTCCTAAAAGACAAAGCCAGGGGATAATGTTATCGGCCAGGTGCACATCACAGGCAGCCCCGGAATTAATCTCATCCATCAAGACTTGAGCTGCTTGCTTTCCGACTATTTCCGCAGGCTTTGTTATCTCCCCCCTGGAATCCGCGCCCAAAATAATACGTTCATTCATATGGGCGTAAAGATTTATCTCTGAACTCACTGAATATGTCTCTACATATTCTGCGCTGATGCTTACAGGACAAGAAAATTTATTCTCCA
>VGKH01000043.1 GCA_016867135.1 Candidatus Omnitrophota bacterium | reverse complement strand
TGGGCTTACGCCGCCGATACCGAGACTCTCGACTCTGGACTTACTTTTACGATAAGCGCTAATACTGATCCCAATAACGGCGTAACCATAGATTCCAATAGATATATTGATATTGTTCCTGTTGCTAACTATTTTGGACAGAGCGATGTGACAATACGCGTTACCGACCCAGGCGGATTATCTGCTACTGATACATTTCATGTAACCGTTATTCAACTCTGTGATGATGCGCCTATAGCCTATGATGATGTCTATTCTACGCCTATAAATACTACTTTGAATGTCACCACTGTGGCCAATGGCGTATTACAGGCTGGTACAGATGATTTGAATAGAGAATCAGGAACAACACTCACCGCTGTTAGGATAGGAACTGGCATTGTCAATCCGAGCCACGGAACATTAAATACTTTTAATTCCAATGGAACATTTAACTATACACCTAATTCTGGTTATTCCGGCTCAGATGTTTTTACCTATAAAGCGCGCAGTAGTGGCGGTGTTTGTGGCGCTAGTGTTTTAGATAGCGCTCCAGCCAATGTCACTATCAGTATCAACAACACCGCGCCGACGCTTACGACACCTCTGCCCGATAAAACCCTCAATGAAGACGCATATTTGAATAATACCACCAATCTCTGGTCTTACTTCCAGGATGCTGAAACCGCTGACTCCGGGCTTACCTACACGATAAGCAACAATACTGATACCAGAAACGGAGTCTCAATAGATACTAATCAATATATTGATATCTATCCTGTTGCTAACTATTTTGGCGTTAGCCAGGTGACAGTGCGCGCAACCGACCCAGGCGGATTATATGTTGAAGATACATTTCAAGTAACTGTTAATCAGCGTTGCGATGATGCGCCGGTAGCCGTGAATGATAGCTATACTGCGATGCAAAACAATGCACTGGTAGTCGCTGCTCCGGGCGTCAGGGCAAACGATAGTAATCCTGAGGCTGGAACTGATTCCCTCATAATGGCTGAAAAGTTAACTAACCCTAGCAGCGGAACAGTATCGCCGTTTAATGCCGATGGTTCCTTTACCTACACACCAGCGACTGGCTTCACCGGAACTGTTACCTTTACATACAGGCTTAAAAATACATGCAGTACTTTTTCACCGCCCACTGCTATATATAGTAATACCGCTACGGTTACGATAACTGTTGGGCCGTGCACTTTACCAGTGCGCATATATAATGGATCAGGGACCTTTGTCCAATGCTACAATAATATTCAGAGCGCAATTAATTACGCTTCCATGGCAGATGGTTATAGAATTGATGTTGATCCGGGAACATACACTGAAAATATTTCCTTCCCAACAAACTATAACAAGACTATAACCGTTCAAAGTACAGGGACCTATAGTAATACGACTATCAGTGGAGCAAACAACGGAAGAACCGTGACCTTTAATCCTTCAACAGACACAGTTACATTTAATAGGTTTAAGGTTGTAAACGGACGAGCTACTTCCGGCGACGGAGCGGGTATTTACATCAATGATGCCCCCGTGGCTATCAACAATTGTTACGTTTATAACAATACAGCCTCGACTGGGAGAGGAGGCGGTATAGCAGTTAATTCTACAAAGGCTACAACCATTACCGGGACAAGCGTTGTAGACAACTTTGCGACCGCTCATACTGCAAGCGATGGCATGTATGTCGCAGGTTCGGGTAAGGTTACTGTTTCTAATAGCCTTATTGATGGATGGACCCAAGGCCCTAGCTGTTTGTTGCCCGGAACAAAGATTCAACTTCCCAATGGAGAATTAAAGTCAATTGAGGAAGTTAAAACTGGTGATAAAGTCATGAGCGTTACCGCGGATAATGAAGTTGCTGAAGCCGAAGTAACCCAGACATTTTTCCATCCTCAACAGGAAGGTTATTTGATTATGGAAACCGAAGATGGAGAGATCTTAAAGGTAACAGGAAATCACCCGATTAATAACGGAAAAGATTATGTTGAGGCATCTACTCTTAAAGTCGGCGATGAAGTTTTAGTCTTAGATAGTAAAGAGGCTATGCAAGTCGCCCCGAAGAAGATAGTCCGTATAGACAAGGATGATTCCTTTGTTAGCGTCTATAACTTAGAGGTGGAACCTCACCATACTTATATAGCAGATGGAATCGTAGTGCATAATAAGAGATTGGATGAGATCGTGGTTCAACAAGAAGGTGGAGGATTTTAGCTATAAAAATGATTGATTTAGAATAGGGAAGATTTATAATTATAAATGTGAATAGCTAAAATAGGAGGTAGTAAAATGAAAAAGTTATTAATGGTCTTTTCCTTAATATTAACGATGAGTGTCTATGGAGTGGCTTTTGCCGAACTGGAAGTCGTTGACGGGCCAATCACCGCCCAGAACATTACAGTTACCGGCCAGCTTACGTTTAGCGGAGGCAGTCCCGGAGCCGGTAAAGTGCTTACCTCAAATGCATCCGGCCTTGCCACCTGGCAGACGCCTACTTCAGGAATGGGCGGAAGTGGTACTACTAACTACTTTCCTAAATTTACAGGAACTAACTCAATAGGCAATTCTGTAGTTTATGAAAGTGGGAGTAATGTCGGTATCGGCACAACCTCACCTACCAAGAAACTTACCGTAGTGGCTCCCAATGATAGCGCATTTTTAGGCTTAAGCGGTGCGTCGGGAAGCCATACCAATATATCTGTAGGCCGTACATCCACCGATGCAAGTTTAGCAGTAGCTGCTAGCGCTGGGCAATATGCAGCCAATTCAGTTGCTGGAGATGCGGTTTTAAGAGCCGAGACCTCTTCTAAGAAACTTCATCTTTTAGCCGGTGCAGGCGATTCAGTTTTGACTGTGACTAGCAGCAATGTCGGTATTGGAACAAACAGCCCTGCGGGAAAGCTACATATAAGAGGCGGCAATGCCTATGTTGACAGCATAAGTTATGGTGGGACACCCACCATTGCTTTAGCAGTAGGCGATACAGACACAGGCCTACATTCTTTAGGCGACGGTCAATTAGAGGTATATGCTAATGATGTTAATGTGATGAGTATTAGAGGAGCTGCGGGCGTGGGCATCGGAATAGTCCCGACAAATTACAAGTTTGAGGTTAATGGTAACGCCCGAGTCACAGACCTTACATTGCTAGATCCTAACGAACCAGTGTTAAGACTACAACACTCAGGCAAAACCTGGGGAAGCAACTCAGGAGGTTTTATTGAATTCTATGATAACAGTGCAAGAGGCGGCTGGCTTGGTTATGGCGGAAGCTTTGATGGCAATCTATATTTAACCAACCAGCTCACAGATAAAGGCATTAAATTCAGAACACAAAGTACAGATCGCATGATTATCGATAGCGGTGGCAATGTGGGCATTGGGACAACCAGCCCTACTCAAAAGCTGCATGTTGCGGGGAATGCGAATATTACAGGTAGTGCGACCATTACAGGTAGCACGACCATCAGTGGAACGCTGGGCGGAAGCGTAAAAGTTTATAGATATGACTGCAATGATGGCGTAAGGAACGGAGGCGACGACGATTATCATGAACAATATTGCGGGCCAACTCAAACTGATTTAACTACTAGTAATTGTACGCCATTTGTAATCTTTCAGAATCAGAATGATGGAGATAAAGATGAAGTTCGAGAACACGGTTGCTTTATAGACAATACTGCGCAGCGTTTATATTTTGGGCTTGAAACAGCAGGCGGTGATAATGAGAATACTGCTTATGGTTCTAAATGCGGAGCGATTTGCGGCGTTCAGATAATAGGAGATTAATTTATATTGGATTTATAAATAAGAAGCCCGCCTGAAAGGCGGGCTTCTTATTATTTAATCGCCCGTATCAATGGCGATTTTTATTTAATATCCATTATTAGATTATCTAATAATTTTTATAATAATATCTTGACAAGATTATTAAGATATGCTATGCTTCAAATGAATCCGCCTACGGCGGATGAATTTGCCCCGCACCTTTTCAGTATTCATATTTGTTTTAGAAGGAGTTATAAAAAATTTTGAATAGATAAAAGGTGCGGGGTCAATTCGCCCGCCACTGAAACAATAGCGGGCTCATTGAGGAGAATCGAGATGGAGAAATCTCTGGAAGCAAGAAAAAATAAAGTCCAGATTGATCCTGACGAGCCGGTGTATGTTATCAGCGTTGCCAGTAAAATATGCCGTATCCCGGTTTGGACCCTGCGTGAATTAGAGAAGAAGGGGATAATTAAGCCCAAGCGTATCGGCAAAAAGACGCGCTGTTATTCAATGATGCAGATTCAAAAACTGGAATATATACATTATTTGATGGAAGACAGGCACGTAAATATCAGTGCGATAAAGTTTGTTTTGGAGCAGAGCGTTTAGAAAAATTTTTGCCTTTAAATTAGCACTCTTGGTAGCATAGTGCTAAGAATGTGTTGACAGGAAAATATTTTATGTTAGAATACTTCCTTAGCATTCCTACCGAATAGATTGCTAAACAAACGAAGTCCAAATTTACGGAACGGGAGTGAACGTAAATCTGTGACTAAGTTTGTCCCTTGACATTTTGCTATAGAATTCAATAAGACAAAATGTCAAGGGTTCACTTCCGACAGACAACTTATGTCTCCGCCTTCGGCGGATTCCATAAGTTGTGTCGTCAGTGAAGGAGGTTCACCCCGTTAGAGATTTGTATTTAGATTTATAAATGTACGTTTATGTTTTACAAAGTGAAAAGGACAAAAAATTCTACACAGGATTTACTAAAGACTTAAATAGGAGAATTGAGGAACATAATGAAGGTAAAAATTGTTCTACGAAAGACAGATTGCCTTTTAATTTGATTTATTATGAATGGTGTTTATCTCAACAAGATGCTACTGCAAGAGAAAAATATCTGAAATCTGGTATGGGTAAGAGATATATAAGGAATAGATTAAAGTTCTATTTGAGAGAGCGAGAAGAAAAACAGAAATCTCTAACGGGGTAAATTATGAGACAGACTGATTTTGAATCAAGAAAAAATGAGATTTTGGCTGCTGCAATCGATACTTATATAGAGAAGGCAGCGCCTGTAAGTTCCGAAGTCCTGGCTAAAGATTATGCTTTTGATTTAAGCACGGCAACAATCAGAAATGTTCTGTCAGAATTGGAAGAATTAGGCTTCCTGACACATCCGCATACTTCAGCTGGCAGGGTTCCTACGGAAAAAGGATATCGCTACTACGTAAACTATTTGATGAAAAAGATGAAGCTCTTGGAAGAGGAAAGAAGCCATATTGATGCGGAGTATAAGAAGAATATTAAGGAATTAGAAAGGTTGCTTGATACTACTTCCGATGTCCTTTCGGATTTCACGCATTGCACCGGTTTGGTTTATTTTCCGCAGCTTCACGACAGGCTTTTCTACAAGGGCGCCAGTTTTATGCTCGACCAGCCGGAATTTGGCAGTATTGAGAAGATAAGGCAGATACTAAGGCTTCTGGAAGAAAAGCAAAAACTGATCGATATTATTAATCAGGAGCTGGATAGAAAGATAGCGGTGTTTATCGGAAGCGAGATCCACTGCAATGAAATTAATGATTGTTCTTTGGTCGTGTCATCCTATAGTTATAAGAATAAACCGACGGGCAGAGTCGCAGTTTTAGGCCCGAAGCGCATGCAATACGCCAAGGTCATCTCTGCGGTAGATTATCTTTCGGAATTAATCAGTGAGATTCTAAATGATTTTTAAGCATATGTCAAAGATAGATAAAGAACATAAACAGGAAGAAAAACAGGATCAAAAAGAAGAAATGGTCCAGATAAAAGAGAGCGAATTAAAGAAGCTTCGCGAGGATGCAGCTAAGGCACAAGAATATTGGGAAAGGATCCTTCGGCTTCAGGCAGAATTCGATAATGCCAAGAAACGCATGGAAAAAGAGAAATTTGAATTCACCAAGTTCGCCAACGAAGATATTATCTTAGAGCTTTTGGGTGTTTTAGATGACCTGGAGCGTTCAATTGAAGCAGCGCAAACCAAGCATGAAGACCCCATGGCATTCTTAAAAGGTATTGAAATGATCTTAGCGCATCTTTATGAGATGCTTAAGAAGAATGGCGTCAAGCCAATTGAGGCAGAAGGAAAAAAATTTGATCCGCATCTTCATGAAGCTTTATTGCAGGAAGAGTCGGAAAAATTTGATGATGGCATAATAACAGAGGAATTTCAAAAAGGATATACATTAGAGGATAGAGTGATAAGGACTTCTAAAGTCAAAGTTGCAACTAAAAAGAAAAAAGAAAGCTAAGATATTAATACAAGGAGGTTAACATGGCAAAAGTTATAGGAATTGATTTGGGAACTTCAAACTCAGCAGCAGCGGTGATGGAAGGCGGCCGTCCGGCGATAATCCCGTCAGCAGAGGGTGCTGGCGTATCAAGCGGAAAGGCTTTTCCGTCTTATGTTGCTTTTACCAAGGATGGACAGCGTCTAGTCGGAGAGCCGGCAAGGCGCCAGGCAGCGATTAATGCCGAAGGCACAATCCAGGCGGCAAAACGCAAAATGGGTTCAGATTTCAAATTCAAGGCCCATGGTAAAGAATACACGCCGCAGCAGATCTCTGCATTTATTTTGCAGAAGATTAAGCAGGATGCCGAGGCATATCTCGGAGACAAAGTTGAAGAGGTGGTAATTACATGCCCGGCGTATTTTGATGATAATCAAAGGACAGCCACTAAAGATGCGGGAGAAATTGCCGGATTAAAGGTATTGCGTATTATCAACGAACCTACTGCTGCGTGTCTAGCTTATGGTTTGGAGAAGTCTCAGAAAGAACAAAAGATTATGGTTTTTGATCTTGGTGGCGGTACTTTGGACGTCACGATTATGGAAATGGCCCAGGGAGTATTCCAGGTCAAATCCACATCCGGCGATACGCAACTCGGCGGAACCGATATGGACAATGTGTTAATTGAACATATCACCAAGGAATTTAAGCGTGAAACCGGAATTGAATTAAAAAATGACAAGATGGCAGTGCAGCGTGTCCGCGAAGCCGCTGAAAAGGCAAAGGTGGAACTTTCCAGCACATTGAATACAGATATCAATTTGCCATTTATTACTGCTGATTCCGGCGGTCCAAAGCATTTGACTATGTCAATTAACCGGGCGAAGCTGGAAGAGTTAGTCGCGCCTATTATCAACAAATGTAAACATCCCATGGAGCAGGCGCTTTCTGACGCAAAATTGTCTCCTAGCGAAATCGACCGCGTAATCATGGTAGGCGGACCCACAAGAATGCCTATCGTGCAGAAATTTGTTGAGGATTACGTGGGTAAAAAGATCGAGCGCGGTATTGATCCAATGGAATGCGTGGCTTTGGGCGCGGCAATCCAGGCAGCGATAATTAAAGGCGATATGAAAGATGTATTGTTGCTTGATGTTACGCCTTTGTCATTAGGTATAGAAACATTGGGTGGGGTCAGCACAAAACTTATTGAGAGAAATACCACAATCCCAACAAAGAAAAGCCAGGTTTTCTCAACTGCTGCCGATAATCAGACCGCGGTAACTATCCGTGTGCTGCAAGGCGAACGTTCCATGGCAGAAGATAACGTAGAACTAGGTAGATTTGATTTAGTCGGTATTCCTCCTGCGCGCCGAGGCATTCCGCAGATTGAGGTTACATTTGATATCGACGCCAACGGCATCGTGCATGTTGCAGCTAAAGACCATGGCACCGGTAAAGAGCAATCGATAAAGATTACCGCGCCCAAGAAACTTTCCAAGGAAGACATCGATAAGATGGTAAGAGACGCGGAAAAGTTTGCCTCTGCAGATTCCAAGAAAAAAGAAGAAGTTGAGCAGGTTAATCAGGCGGATAATCTTATCTATGCCACGGAAAAGTCATTGAAAGATTATGGCGATAAGGTCAGCCAATCCGAGCGCGCAGATATCGAAGCCAAGCTCAATGATCTGAAGACTGCGGTAAAGGATAAGAATATCGATAGAATCAAAAAGGGCATGGAGGATCTAACCAAGGCCTCGCATAAGCTGGCTGAAGAGATTTATAAGCAGACTGCAGCCAAGCAAAAGGCTCAAGCTGGCCCTCAAGCTGGTCCGCAGCAAGAAGGGCCTAGTGAGTCGCAATGTCCAAAATCCGCCAAAGGCGGATCCGCCTCCGGCGGAGAAGATATCGTCGATGCGGATTATACCGTAGAAGACGAGGATAAAAACAAGTAAAAAGTAAAAACTAAAAAGGAAAAAGCACAAGGTAAAAGTTAAAAGTATAACTTTTGACTTTTTACTTTTGGTTTTGACTTTTTCCTTTTTACTTTTGAATTATTACCATGAAACGCGATTATTACGAGATCTTAGGTGTTTCCAAAGGTGCTTCTCTCGAGGAGATAAAAAAGGCATACCGCAATCTCGCTTTGCAATATCATCCCGATAGAGTCAGCGAAGACAAAAAGAAAGAGGCAGAAGAGAAATTTAAAGAGATCTCAGAAGCATACGCGGTTTTATCTGATTCGCAAAAAAGAGCCCTCTATGATCAGTATGGCCATTCCGGGATAGACCAAAAATATACCTATGAAGATATCTTTAAGGGCGCTGATTTTTCCAGTATCTTTAGAGATATGGGCGGCTCAGGTTTTAGCGGCGGTATATTTGACGAAATATTCGGTGATTTAGGACTTGATATCTTTGGCGGAGGAAGAAGGACTTCTGGTAGGCAGAGGCGAGGCCGAGATATTCAATTTGAATTAGACATAGATTTAGAAGAAGCCCACGACGGCGTTGAAAAGACGATAAAGGTCCCGCGATATGAAGTGTGTGGTAGTTGCGGCGGCTCGGGAGCTAAGTCGGGAACAAAAAAGATGACTTGCCCGCAGTGCAAAGGCCAGGGACAAGTTGCATTTTCAAGCGGATTTTTCCGTATGGCCCAGACCTGCAATCGTTGTGGAGGCGAAGGGAAAATAATTACTCAAGCCTGTCCGGATTGTCAAGGCCAAGGTAGGGTTAAAATAACCCGTAAAATTCAGGTTAAGATCCCACCAGGAGTAGACAATAATTCTCATTTAAGGATTAAAGGCGAAGGCGAAGTAGGCGTTGGCGGCAAAGGCGATTTGTATATATTGATTGGTGTAAGGCAACATCCGGTTTTTGAAAGACAGGATAACGATCTTTATGCCGAAATAGGAGTGAGTTTTGTCAAGGCAGCCTTGGGAGGAGAACTCGAAGTGCCGACGCTAGACGGGAAAATCAAAATGAAGATTCCGTCCGGAACTCAAAGCGGGAAAATCTTTAGGATCCGCGGTAAGGGTATGCCTGATTTACATGGCTATGCCAACGGCGATGAGTTAATAAGAGTGAAAATTCAAGTTCCGACTAATTTGACGGCAGAGCAAAGAAGGGTCCTGGAAGAATTTGCCCATTCAACCGGCGAAGACGTAGATAATCCGACATTTGCTGAGAAAATTAAGAGAGCGTTCAAATAAAGTGAAAAGTAAAAAGTTAAAAGTTAAAAGGAAAAAGTACCTGTCTGCCGACAGGCAGGCAAGGTAAAAGTCAAAAGTTTAAAATTTTATCTTTTTATTTTTGGTTTTGACTTTTGAATTTTTACTTTTGAATTCCGACGAGCAAAGCGAGGAGGCCATGCCTACATACGAATATGAATGCTTAAACTGCGGCCATCATTTTGAAATTTCTCAATCCATGAGCGATGAGCCGATTAAGAAATGTCCGAAATGCAAAAAAATAAAATTAAAAAGGCTGATTGGCCCAGGTGCTGGTATAATATTCAAAGGCTCGGGTTTTTACGCCACTGATTACAAAAAATCTAAGAGAGGGTCTAAAGAAGGCAAGTCTCAAGCAGACAAAACTTGTCATAGCTGTCCTTCTTCGAACTGTCCACATGCAAATAAATAAAACCGGATTTTTTATTTTTTGGACGCCTGTAATCTTATATGCAGGTTTTATTTTTTATATGTCCAGCCTTCCTTCGATGACCTTACCGGTTCGCTTCCCCCATATTGACAAAATAATTCATATAGCCGAATATGCCCTATTCGGTTTTCTTTTGGCCAGGGCGGTAAAATATTCTTTTTCTGGCTTGAATAATAGGAGATTATATTTTATAGTATTGCTTAGCACTTTTTTGTATGGCGTATCTGACGAAGTGCATCAATTATTTGTCGCCACAAGAGTTTTTTCCGGTTGGGATATATTAGCCGATGTAATCGGCGGTTTATTGGGGGTGTATCTATTCTTATGACAGAAATCAGTCCTTTTAAAGCAACAGTTTTTAATCACGAGAAGATAAAAGATCTTTCCAGGGTTTTCTGCCCGCCTTACGATGTAATTTCCAAAAAAGACCAAGCCATGTATTATAAAAAAAGTCCTTATAATTTTATCCGTGTTGAGCTTAATAAGGAAACCCCAAAAGATAACTCCAGGGATAATCAATTTACCCGCGCAAAAAAGACATTTGAGAGATGGATAAAAAGCGGCATTTTAAAGGAAGACAAGGACAAAAGTTTCTATTTTTATTCCCAGGATTATTATTATAAGGGAGAGAAAAAGAGCCGTTTAGGGTTTATAGGTTTGCTCAAGTTAAAACATTTCTCAAAATCAGGAGTTTTTCCCCATGAGAATACTCATTCGGCGGCCAAAGAAAATAGGCTTGAGCTTATAAAGAAGATAAAGGCAAACACTAGCCCTATTTTTGTCATTTTCTCCGATAAGGATAGGATTATGAAAAGGATTTTTGATAAGTATATTTTAGGCAAGGATTCGATTGTCGATGTCTTTGATGCAGAAAAAGTAGGGACTAAGATTTGGCGGCTTTCAGATCCGGAAGCAATAGGGTTGTTAAAAAAATGCATGGAAGACAAGAATATATATATTGCCGATGGCCATCACAGATTTGAAGTTGGACAGGAATTTTGTAATTTGATGAGAAAGAAGAAAAAGACTTTTACCGGCAATGAAGATTTTAACTACATAATGACTTATTTTACAGATTTGAATGCTAAGGATTTACAGATTTTGCCTATTCACCGCTTGGTCAAGAATATGCCTTGCGATTTAAGCG
>VGKH01000042.1 GCA_016867135.1 Candidatus Omnitrophota bacterium | reverse complement strand
ACGGTAAAAGGCTTGGCAATGGCCTGTGCAAAGCCTGTGATTGGCATATCCACGCTTGATATATTAGCTGCAAATATTACTAGAGAAAATCGGCAAATTTGCACTATAATAGATGCAAAGCGAAATAGTGTTTATTATTGTTTTTATAGAAACAATAATGAGCATTTAAGAAAAATAGGCAGTTATGGACTGATCGATATCGGAGAATTAATAAAGAAAATAAAAGAAGATACAGTTTTTACGGGAGATGGCCTAGATATCTTTGGGCAGCTTATAAAAGATAAATTGGGAAAGAAAGCAATTATAGCAGAAAGAAGAAATTGGATCCCTAAAGCAAGGAATCTTGTTGTAATGGCCAAAGAAAGATTGAAATCGGGGAAATTTGACAATCCAGATAAATTAGTTCCCCTGTATTTATATCCTAAAGAATGCCAAATAAAAGGATATAATAATGCAAAGTAAAAGATTGCTGCGTCCAACTTGGGTAGAAATTGATTTGTCTGCTCTAGAGTTTAATTTTAGACAGATTAAGAAACTCGTCGGAATAAAAACAAAAGTCTTATGCGTGGTTAAAGCTGATGCTTACGGCCATGGGATGATTGAGGTTTCCAAAAGGCTTGCCAAATGCGGAGCCGATTATCTGGGAGTTGCTAGTATAGATGAAGCAATCAAATTACGCAAGTCTGGTATAAAACAGCCCATTTTGATTCTGGAACTTATCCCTGAGGAACACGCAGGATATATCGTCGATTATAATCTGACTCAAGCACTCTGCACGGAAAAACTGGCGAAGAATTTAAACAATTACGCAAAAAGAAAAGGAAAAACTGCCAGAATCCATATTAAGATAGATACAGGTATGGGAAGGCTGGGAGTTTGGCATGAGGATGCCATAGAGTTTATCAAGAAGATTCATCAGCTAAAAAATATAAAAATTGAGGGTATTTACACGCATTTTCCTGTCGCAGATACGGACAGATTCTTTACCAACCATCAGGTTAGATATTTTGAGAATCTGATAAAGAAATTAAAGAAAAACAATATCGATATTCCTTTACAGCATGCCGCAAACAGTACCGGCGTTATTGATTACAGGTGCAGCTATCTTAATTTGGTCAGGCCGGGCATTATGCTTTATGGGATTTATCCCAAGGAAAGTTTTCGTTCAAAGCTGGAATTAAGACCGGTTTTGAGTTTTAAGACTAGAGTTTTGTTTATAAAAAAGATCCCGAAAGGTAGAAGCGTCAGCTACGGCAGGACATATATTGCTAAAAATCCCACTACCATTGCGACTTTACCTGTTGGATATAGCGATGGATATTTAAGGAGCCTTTCTAATAAAGCAGAGGTTCTGATCCGAGGAGTCCGCCGTAGAATTGCGGGAAGAATCTGTATGGACCAGTCGTTGATAGATTTGGATAATTTGAAAAATGTCAAGATAGGAGAAGAGGTAGTATTAGTAGGAAAACAAGGTAAAGAAGAGATTACTCTTGAAGAGTTAGCAGTTTTAGCAAATACAATTTCTTACGAGCTTGCCTGTTCGATTGGCAAAAATAGCACCAATCGCTTCTGCAAAAATACCTAAGTCGTTTTCTTCAAAAGAAACAGCCCGATAAACAAAAACGACATATTAGCAAACCAACCTGAGATCATCGGAGGAAACAGCCCGCTTTTTCCCATGGCGATACTTACGGCATTAGTTAAATAATACAGAAATCCGATCAGTATGCAGACTCCGAACGAGGCAAAGGTCATGCCTTTTCTTCGTTTTATCATCAGTGAAAACGGGAGCCCGACAAATACAATCACGAGCGAACTAAAAGGATAGGCGAATCTTTGCTGAATATCCACATTAAGGTTACGAATCACGGACCTCGCGCCACTATCTGAAAGTTTGTCCAGATAATCCCTTAGTTGTTTTATATTCATATAATCGACTTGAATCCTTTGCGTCATAAAATCATTAGGAGTTTCTGGGATATCCATAATTTTCTCGGTTATAAATTCAGACGTTTCGGACCCGTTTTCATCGTAAGAGAAGACTTGTATGCCAGAAAAAACCCACTTCCCGTTTTTCCAGGAACCCCTCAAGGCATAGATTTTTTCTTTTAGTTCCTGGTTTTTATCTTGTTCTAGTATGGTTATGCCTTCCATGGATAAATCTTTAGGCTCGAATGAATTAATAAAATACAGTCTGTTTTTGCGGCCAAAATAAGCTACGTTATTTATACGTTCTTTTTTTGCTATTGAGGTCTTGCCTTCAATCTTTTCTATTTTTATTTTATCTGACATTTGCATTGCCTGAGGAATAATATTCTCATTTACCCAGAAAATGAAGATGCTCACTATAAAAGCGAACAGAATTGTTTGTTTAGTGAGCTGCCATATGTTGATTCCTGCAGAACGCATTGCCACTATTTCATTGTTCACGTTTAATTTGCTAAAGGTAGCCAGTATAGCCAACAAAATTGCTACAGGAGCGGTTTGGACAAATATTATCGGTAAGAAAGAGGCGTAATACTCCCATATTACCAAAGGAGAGACTTTGTCCCTTAAGAATTCATCCAGATGTCCCAGGATATCAACGATCAAATAAAGCGATAAGAAAACAATGAGCGCGCCAAAGAAGATAGTCACGACCGATTTTAGGATATACCTGTCTAGGATACGCATAGTCTATGGTTTAAAATTAAAGCTATTGTTCCGAAAATCGCATTCGGAGCCCACATCGCCAGCGGTGGAGGGAGCATGTTTTGCAGGCTTAAGGCTTCAAAGCCGATTAAAAGAAGATAATAGGTTGCTACAATCAAAAATGCCAGGACAAAATTTGCCGATTTTTCCCGGCGATGAACAATTATCGCTAAAGGAAAACCCAAAAGAATAAATATCAGGCATGAAAAGGCCAGCGATATCTTTTTATGGTATTCAATAACTAATGGAGCTGTATCGATAGAGAGAGATTCGATTTTTCTTATCTTGATAGCAAGTTCATCCAGAGTCATATCTTTGGGTTTCTTGGCTATTTCTTCGGAAGTGCTCTTGGCTAAATCAAGGGTCATAAAGTATGTTCTGAAATTTAATTTGTAGTATATTTCCGGATCTTTTACGTCTGCTTCGTCAGAGGTGCCATCCATTAATTTCAATTTGATTTTACTCTGTTCGGGCAAAACCACAAATTCTCCCCTTTTTGCTATTATCGTACGGGTAGGTTTTCCTTCGCCTTGGGGTTGGTAGATCCTGACTTGGTAGAGTTTATTGCCTTCGATGCGATAAATAAAGATTATGGAACCGGAAAATGAATCAATGAAGGTCCCTGCTTCAAGCGCCGCAGCTGGGTTTTTTAATCCTATCTGCTTTATAGTTTTCTTGGCGGCGTAATGAGAATAAGGAATAACCCTATCATTTAATATTAATAAGACTAAGCTAAAGATAAAACCAACAACAATAAGAGGGAATACAAGCTTGATAATGCTTACTCCGCTGCTTCTTATGGCAACAATTTCATTATCGGAGGACATCCTCCCAAAGGCTAAAAGAACCGCGGTCAGGCAAGCAATAGGGATAGTATAGGCTAATAGAAAGGGAACAAGATACAGAAATGATTTTATAACTAAGATTAAATCTACGCCTTTGTTTATCACAAGATTGGCCATCTTTACCAGGTTGCCTAGGAGCATGATAGTGGTTAGCACTACAAGCGAGAGGATAAAAGGCCCAAAGGTTTCTTTTAGGATGTAGTTTCTTAAAACTTTCATTTTGCCTTTGCTATTGTTAAGACAGAGACCGTTTTTGCTCCGGAATCTTTTAAAGTTTTTGCCAGTTCCGAAGCGGTAGAGCCGGTAGTCATTAAGTCGTCAACAACTAGAACACTTTTATCCTTAAACGCATATTCATTAGTCGTCTTGAAAACGCCTTCGACATTTTTCCATCGAGAAGCTTTATCGAGGGTAATTTGTGATTTTGTATTCTTAATGCGCTTCACATCCTTAGTGGATAACTCTAAGGGGAAGAACTTTTGTAATTGCCGAGCCAGTATTTCACACTGGTTGTACTCTCTTTCCCTTAGCCTGGTAGAATGAAGCGGGACAGGTAACATTATATCATAGCTATCAAGGGGTATATTAAAATTCATCGCGAAATCAAAAATCATCTTTGCGAAAACCTTAGCCAGCATGGTCTTGTTTGAATATTTGAATTTATGGATTAGTTCTTTCGCCATGCCCTCAAAGGCGAATACGCTAAATGCCTTATCAAAATACAATTCCCGTTTTTGGCAATCTTTACATAAATCAATTCTGGTATCGATATCTTCAAGATGCAAGCCGCATTTTGAGCAAAAAGGCGGTAAGTTATTCTCTATTGATTGCCAGCAATCTTGGCATAGCGAGAATTCATAATCCTTATCAAGGATGGCGGTTTTGCAATTGATGCAGTTATTCGGGTAAACAAGATCAAGGACGGCGTTGGCTAAGCTATTTGACATGACCATATCTTAACACCTGCAAAAGAGATTGTCAAAATAATTGACACGTTCGACTGCTCCGTCTTGAGGCGGAGCAGTCATTAGCGTCAACACTGAGTATGTGCACTTAAAGCGCAATGAAGACATACGAATGTGTTGACATATATGGTCATAAAAGGTAAAATAAAACCAAGTTATATGGATAAAATAAACCTAAACGACCTCAAGAAAAACCTTCATAACTTAATTAAGCAAAAGGCATTTTTTAAAGAAAAGATCACCCTTGCTTCCGGCAAGGCCAGCGATTACTACATTGATGCCCGCTTGGTTACTTTGATGCCTGAAGGCTCGTATCTAGTTGCTTCAATAATATTAGAGATGATTAAAGATGATGGTTTTAAAGCAATTGGCGGGCCGACCATCGGAGCTGACCCGATTGTGGGCGCTATAGCTTCGCTAGGATATCTAAATAAAAAACCTATAAATACTTTTATTGTCAGAAAACAGCCTAAGGAGCACGGCAAAAGGCGCCAGATTGAAGGGCCAGAGATTAAACCGGGATCAAAGGCTATACTTATTGATGATGTGGCCACAACCGGCGGTTCGCTAGTAGATGCGGTAAAATTACTTGCCAAAGACAATATTGAAGTCATCAAAGCAGTTGTCATTGTTGATCGGCAGGAGGGGGCAAAAGAAAACTTGGCCAAAGTCAATTGCCCTTTAGTTTCGATATTTACTGCGAAAGATTTCTTGAATTAATCTTCTAACAACCTACAACTATATAAAATATGGCAAAGAAAATTTTGATTGTTGATGATGATCCTAATGCATTAAAAGAAGCAGAGGCTACTTTAAAATCATCCGGATACGAGATTATGAGCATAGGCGATCCTAAGTTTATTTTTAAGGTTATTAAAAGCGAGCAGCCGGATTTGATCCTTTCCGATATCATTATGCCTTATCATGATGGCTATTCGTTGTGTCAGGAATTAAGAAAATTATACGGCGATAAGATTCCAGTTATCCTGTGCACCGCCAAATCTTATGAGCAAGAGTTGATTGCGAAAGCCTCAAAGGAATTCGGGGCCAGCGATTTTATTATCAAGCCTTACAATAAAGAGGAATTGTTGAAAAAAGTAGATTCAGTATTAAAGAAGACAGGCACGTCCAAAGCCGGAAAATAATAATTTTGCATAAACCTAGAATTCTCTTTACGTACGTAAGTACGTAATTTTTTTTAAATAGGCATGAAAAAATACGACATAATTATAGTAGGTGCCGGTCCTTCCGGGATGATGGCTGCTATACGTGCGGGCCAACTGAAAAAAGAAGTGCTTTTGATCGAGAAGAATAATAAGCTTGGCCAGAAGCTTTTAATTAGCGGCAAAGGCCGTTGTAATATTACCAATATCCAGGAGCCGGATAAATTTATTTATAATTTTAGCTCAACCGGATTATTTCTGCGCAGCGCATTTGCCAAATTATTTAATACCGAACTTATAAAATTCTTTGAAGCTAAAGGTTTGCAAGTTAAGATTGAGCGAGGCGGAAGAGTATTCCCCTCGGATGATCGGGCAAATTCGGTTCTGAAAGTCCTGAAACTATATCTTCAGGAAAATAAAGTTAAAATCATCTACAATAATCCGGTGGTTGATATAAAAGTTGGTAAAAATAGCGAGTTTAGTGTAGAATTAAAGAATAGGGAGATAGTAAAATCCAAGAGTTTGATTTTGGCAACAGGGGGTTTGAGCTATCCTTTGACTGGTTCAACCGGAGAAGGTTTTGGCTTTGCAAAGAATTTAGGCCATAAGATAGTGGATTTAAGTGCTGGTCTTGTGCCGCTTGAAGTTAAGGAGCGCTGGGCTAAAGAGCTCCAGGGGTTATCGTTAAAGAATATAAGGATTAAATTTATCTGCGGCAAGAAAACAATTACATCCGAAATTGGCGAGATGCTTTTTACCCATTTCGGAGTTTCCGGGCCGCTTATTTTAGAATTAAGTTCCAACGTAGTGGATTGGCTTAAAGCAGCAAAAGATCCTATAAAATTAATTATTGATTTAAAACCAGGCCTTGATGAAAAGCAACTGGATAGAAGGCTAATACGCGATTTTGGAAATCAAGGTTCAAAGATCTATAAGAATGTTCTGGCAGAGATCTTGCCTGGCAAATTAATAGATGTTTTCGTCGAGATTTCGGGAATTTCGCAAAATAAGAAAGCAAACCAGATTACGCAAGAAGAAAGACGGAAGATTGTAAGGTTGCTTAAGGATTTTTCTTTGACGATCACCAAACCGCGGCCGATAGAAGAGGCGATTGTTACCCGCGGAGGGGTCTTGACCAAAGAAATCGACCCCAGGACAATGCAATCGCGTTTACTAAAAGGGCTATATTTCTGCGGGGAGATTATCGATGTCGACGCGGTAAGCGGCGGCTATAATCTGCAAGCAGCATTTTCTACCGGTTTTTTGGCAGGCGAATCTGCCGGTAAGGAAGATTAGAATGAGAAAGATAATTTTAGCCAGCGCATCGCCGCAGAGAAAGGCGCTTTTAAGGCAGGTCGGAATTCAATTTAAGGCAGTAAAAAGCAACGCTGATGAGAAACGAAAGGTTGCTAAAGGCGCTGCCAGTTTAGCCAAGGATAACGCCTTGGCTAAAGCAAGAGATGTGGCGAAGAAATTTGCTACTGGCATAGTTATCGGTTGTGATACTGTAGTGTCCGTCAATAATAGGATTATCGGCAAGCCAAAAAACTTGGCCGACGCGAAGAAAATCCTGAAGTTTTTATCGCGTCGGCCCCAATTAGTTTACACTGGCCTTGCAGTTATCGATATCGATAATAAAAAGGTCTTAACCGGTTTTGGAAAGACCAAGGTCTTTATGAATAAATTGTCCGATAAAGAGATCGACAGGTATTTTAAAAAAGTATCGCCTTTGGATAAAGCAGGGGCATTTGATATTCAAGGATACGGCGGGATTTTTATAAATAGAATCGAGGGTTGTTTCTATAATGTTGTGGGCCTGCCCTTGGCTAAACTTTGTCAGATTTTTAAAAAACTAGGAATCCATATTTTAGCCATTCTTATTGCGCTGAATCTTTTTGGTTGCGCCACCGAATACAATGTGGCTACTGGCAGAGAGGATCTTATTATGTTTGATACTGAAGCTGAAATAAAAATGGGTCAGTCGGTTGCCAGAAGTTTTGAAGAAAAATATAAACTCGTCAAAGACCACGAGTTGCAAGCGAAGGTCGAAGAGATCGGTCAGAAGATCGTTGCGGTCTGCGATAGGAAAGACATAAATTATCGCTTTAAGGTTTTAGATGAGGATGAGGTAAACGCCGTCAGTCTTCCCGCTGGATATGTTTATTTGTTTAAGGGCCTTACTGACAAAATCGAGAACGATAATGAGATTGCCGGCGTAATCGCCCACGAAGTTGGGCATATTGTAGCAAAACACATCATAAAGAAGCTACAGGCTGCCTTGGGATATAACTTGATGAATTTACTATTGATCCCTACTAGGAGTGCCGATGCCATTCAAGGAGCTAACGCCGCCTTCGCTGCCGTATTCTTAGCGTATTCCCAGGAGGATGAGTTTCTGGCGGACAAATTAGCGGTGAAATACACTAGGCTCGCAGGCTATAATCCTGAAGGAGTGCTTACATTATTAGAAAAGTTAAAGGACCAGAAAGAAACCAGGGAATTTAGCTACTGGAGGACGCATCCTTACATTACCGCGAGAATCGCCATGGTAAGAAGCCAGCTTCGTGGCGGGATGGATTTCCTAGATTATATCAATATTGAAAAATAAGAAGTTTTTAGGCTTTCTTTTTGGCCTTCGGTTTTATATTTATTAAAGTATATACCTTAGTTGTTCTGTAAGTTCCTTTTTTCTTGGTAAAATAGACCTCTCCATCACAGAGTGCATAGAGAGTGCCTGATCCGCCAACATTCTTTCCCGGTTTCCATTTATTGCCTTCGCGGGTTAAAATAACAGATTTTACCACAGATTGACCGCCAGCTACCTTCAGGCCTTTTGTTTCTTTATAATTTATATGAGATATTCCACCGCGTTGCGCCATTAAAACACCTCCATTGGTTAGTTTGTTGATTTATTTATGCGGAAGGGGGGAGTTTCCCGAATAAAGTTTCTTTTTTTAGAACTTCTTCGGGATCCCGAAGGGATTCTTCAAAGAATCGCTACATTCGGGAGAACCCTCAATCCATCTTATTAATAATGCCGTGGGAGAGATTTGAACTCTCAATCCTTGAGGGAACTGCGCCCTGAACGCAGCGCGTATTCCAGTTCCGCCACCACGGCAAAATTTTCTCAATAAAGTATACTTCATAAAGACCTATCCGTCAAACATAAATTGCTACATCTGAACTGAAAATTGTAGTATAATATGCTAATAAATAAGGGGAGATAATGTCGGATTTTATGACTATTTTTAAGACGGTTTTATTTGCGATGCTGGAAATCTTCATTCTAGGCGCCTGCGGATTCGTCATGATCAGGAAGAGATTCCTGGATGAAGCCGGCCTTAAGTTTCTGATGAGATTAGTAGTGGAATTTCTCCTGCCGCTGTTTATTTTCACAAAAACCATAAAAAGTTTCAGCTTCACTCTTTATCCCAATTGGTGGGTTTTTACTTTGGTCGGCTTAATTATCAACCTTGCAGGTTTTATAATTGCATATTTTTGGTTAGGCATTTTTAAGACCGTAAGTTCAGAATCCGAGAGGCGGCAATTTGTCAGCATGGTCGGTTTTCAAAATTGTGGTTATATGCCTTTAATTCTTGCGGCTACTTTGCTTTCTGCGTTTGAGGCGGAACAGATGTATATCTACATATTTTTATTACTTTTGGGCTTTAATGTCGTAATTTGGTCTTTCGGGGTTTGGTTTCTCTCCGGCCATAGCATAAAAAAATTTGAACTCGGCAGCATGTTCAGCCCTCCTGTTTTGGCAACTGTTCTTTCTATGGTTTTAATAGGTTTAGGATGGGATAAATTTATCCCCAAGTTTGTATTTGAGCCGGCGCAAATGCTGGGGAATTGCCTACTTCCTTTGGCGATGATTGTTACTGGAGGCAATCTCGCTATAGTTTCATTAAACAATGTCAAAAGGTGGGTAATTACCAATGTGGTTTTTCTTAAGTTGATTTTGTTGCCGATCTTAGCCTTGGCTATTTTCTGGTTTATTAAGCCTGTGTATCTAGTAGGAATTTTTATTCTTCTGCAAGTGGCTATGCCATCGGCAAATTCTTTGTCTTTGATTACCTGGCATTATAAACAGGATGATACCATCATCAGCCACGGTATATTCTTTACTCATCTTTTTTGTATCTTGAGCATTCCTTTTTGGCTTATCATCTACGAGATGTTTGCCTTTTTTAGATAAATATGTTATTCTACTTCGCATAACTAATGTAAACAATGGTAAATGTCCGCCTTCGTTAAAACTTCGGCGAGATTTCTCCGAAGCTTTAGCGAAGGAGAACTTCGTAGAATATTCTCGTAGGAATAATTCTCCGAAGCCTGTACCATTATGTTCCATTAGTAAGGCGAAGGAGAATAAATTATGAAAGATAACGTTATTGCCAAGAATAGTTCGGCTTTTCGGGATTTTGCTATTTTAGAGTCTTTTGAATGCGGAATAGAGCTCAAAGGTTCTGAGGTAAAATCCATCCGTGAAGGCAATGTAAACTTGAAAGACAGCTTTGCCCGTATCGAGGATGAAGAGGTCCTTTTATATAATACGCACATCACACCGTATGAAAAAGGCAGCTATTTTAATGTAGAAGCTAAAAGGATTCGCCGTCTTCTATTGCACAAAAATGAGATCAGGCGGATTTTAGGAAAGGTAAACCAGCGCGGCCTGGCGTTAGTCCCGCTTAAATTTTACTTCAAGAAAAGTTTCGTAAAAGTAGAATTAGGCTTAGTAAAAGGCAAAAAACTATATGACAAACGGCGCGCAATTAAGGAACGCGAATTAGATATAGAAATGAAACGGGCGTTGCGACAGCGCCGTTAAAAGATATTTTTGTTCATTGAATAATAGGGGGGGGTGAAAGGGCTCGACTTAAGTATACGCTTTAAGAGTTGCGTGTCGAGGTTGCAAGGAGGCCTCGTTAACCACCTTGCACATATAAACGCAAACGCAGAATATGCATATGCGGGAAGTCCTGAATTTAGCTTAAACTAAATTTAGGCCTCCGATTAATCTGCCTGTGGGTTAATCGGCGCATTTAAGCAGGATAGTCTTGACGATTTTGTCTTTGTAGTCGTGACGAAACCCTAAAAGACTGGCTCATTTTTGATTTTGTCTATCAAAGCAGGATGAGCGAGATTAAATGATAGGCTACACATGTAGATACTCTTATTGTGTTATTTAAGGACGCGGGTTCGACTCCCGCCACCTCCACCATTGATACCAATTCGCACCTTGGTCCTGTTCATCTAACAGGGCCAAGGTGTTAATTTTTG
The DNA here is from genome assembly GCA_016867135.1 of Candidatus Omnitrophota bacterium. Lineage (GTDB taxonomy): Bacteria > Omnitrophota > Gorgyraeia > VGKH01 > VGKH01 > VGKH01. Next base: position 299 of record VGKH01000042.1, on the reverse strand, counting down.
TATGGGCTACGTAGTAGGGCTTGAATTCTCTGTCGCTACCTTCAAAAAGTCGATATAAGTCTGTATCCCTATTCAAAACTGGCTCGAGGATTATCGGTGATAGCAGTTCTTTAAGCGCCAAGGAAGAGGCGATAGTATCTTTGTTAAGTGTTTCGGTTAATTTTTCCAGTCTGTGATTGATCCATTCCTTGGGTGGTGCTTTAAAATTATTTTCACGTTGAAATTCGAGGGCCGCAATTTCCTGTTCCAACTCTCCGTTTTTCTTTTCCGCTTCACTTAAAGCTTCTGATACAGTTTTT
>VGKH01000041.1 GCA_016867135.1 Candidatus Omnitrophota bacterium | reverse complement strand
CACGATTTGAACGTGCGACCTTCAGGTTATGAGCCTGACGAGCTACCAGACTGCTCCACCCCGCGAATTCACTAAAACTCTTGCTCAAAAAGAACTATTATTGCGAACAAACCTTGCGAATTAAACTTGTCCCGAGCGGCCTTCATTTTACAATCCTGCCGCGAGGGACTCCACCCCGCGAATTCACTAAAAGTCTACAAATTAAATAAAGTATAACTGCGAACTAACATTTCGCAAGGGGCTTATCCCGAGCGGCCTTCATTTTACAATCCTGCCGCGAGGGACTCCACCCCGTGAGTTTTTATTTCCTATGTACGAGCGGATCCCGAGCAATTCTTGTTCTAATGAAATTGCAAAGGGCCGCGAAATTTATTCTTCGGTGATTTTATAAACTACTTCTCCCTTTTTGGTCACGCCCATTTTTTCACGGGCGACTTTCTCAAGGTAAAAAGGATCATTCTCCAGAAGCTCTTTTGTCTTTAGCAATTCCGTATTTTTCTGTTGCAACTCAGCTATCCTATCTTCAAGCTCGATGTTCTTCTGTTTTAGATCTTGCAATTTAGCATAGCTGGGAAGAAAAATTATAAACACTATAAAGGCAAATGCAAATAGCCACGTAGCTTTTTTAAGTTTCATCTTTAATCGCCTAACTAGGCGGATATTTTCTTAAAAGCTGTCCTGCCGGCGTAGACTGCTTGAGCCCCTAGCTCTTCTTCTATTCTTAAGAGCTCATTATATTTTGCTACCCGGTCGCTACGAGAAAGAGAGCCTGTTTTTATCTGACCTACGCCTGTAGCAACGGCCAAATGGCTGATAGTTGCATCTTCAGTCTCTCCTGAACGATGAGAAATAATTGAGGCATAACTATAATCTTTGGCTAATTTTATCGTATCTAAAGTCTCGGACAAAGAACCGATCTGATTAACCTTAATCAAAATCGAATTGGCGACTTTTCTTTTTATGCCTTCCGACAGTATTTTTGTATTAGTTACAAAGATATCGTCTCCCACTAATTGTATTTGACTGCCTAATTTCTGGGTTAGCTGCTCCCAACCTGTCCAATCATTTTCAGCCAACCCATCTTCTATGGAAACTACGGGGTATTTCTTTATTAAATCCTCGTAAATATTTATCAAATCGGAAGCAACAAGCTGCTTTTTCTCAAAATTGTATTTTCCGCCCTTAAAAAATGAACTGGCGGCAACATCCAGGCCGATAAAAACGTCTTTGGCTGGTTTGTAGCCGGCCTTTTCTATGGCTTCGATAATAAGCCGGATCGCTACTTCATTATGCTCTAAGTTTGGCGCAAATCCTCCCTCGTCTCCTACGGAGGTAGAGAGATGTTCGGCTTTTAAAATGGATTTTAAATTATGGAACACCTCGGTGGCCATACGGATCGCCTCTCTAAAAGTCGGCGCTCCCATTGGCAAAATCATAAACTCCTGGATATCTAAATTATTATCGGCGTGCATTCCGCCGTTTAGGATATTCATTTGCGGCATGGGAAGAATACTTGCGCCTTTACCGCCCAAATATTTATAAAGAGGCACTTTTTGATCATTTGCGGCTGCCCGGGCAGTGGCCAAAGATACGCCCAAAATAGCATTGGCGCCGAGGTTAGATTTGTTTTCCGTGCCATCTAAGGTCAGCATGATCTTATCAATTTTCCTAAAATCTGCTTCTTCACCTTTAATCTTACCGCAGATTACGGTATTAACATTCTTGACTGCCTTAAGCACGCCTTTACCTAAAAAGCGGCTTTTGTCATTATCTCTTAATTCTAAGGCCTCGCGTTCTCCGGTGGAAGCCCCGGAAGGTACCGCGGCGCGGCCCATAATACCGGAATCCAGTATTACATCCACCTCAACCGTAGGATTCCCGCGTGAATCAAGAATCTCTCTTGCTTTTATATCTTTGATTTTTGCCATATTTTCCTCGCAATTATTGAATTTTGGTATCCCTAAAGTTATCACAGATTAATCGATAAGTCAAGCCTAAATGTTCGATAGATTTGGCGAGCCGACTGTTCGTCGGCTCGCCCCATCATCAATCCTGAAGCAATATCCAAAGATTGACTAAATTATATAATTGTGGTATGTTAAATGAAATCCAGATTTACTGAACGACAGTGAAAGTAAATCTGAGATTGAATTTGACCCTTGACATTTCGAAAAACGGTTGCCTACAAACAAAATGTCAAGGGTCAATTCCGACAGATAATTTACGTCCCCGCCACCGAAACAATGGCGGGTCCATAAATTATGTCGTCATTGAAAGGGGCAAAATATGATTTTAAGAAAGATTAAACTTTTCTTTAGATTCCACTGGATAAAATTATTGGTTATTATCGCCTTAATATTGGTCACCGTTTCCCTGGTCATATTGATAAGCCTGGGGCTGCGCTCCTGGCAGAACATTGACCCCTGGTTCAGAGAACAAACCAAAGCCAGCTTGCCCATGAGCCTTTATCTATATAGCGTTGGAGGCATGATAAACGGCGTTGTCTTTGTATTCTTGTGGTACTGGGTTCTATTCAGAGGCGGCGGGCTGCAACAATTCACTCACGCCAAAAAGAAAGCCGTCGCAGGAGAAGACGTCGGAGTAAAATGGCAAGACATAATCGGTATGGAAGAAGCAAAACAAGAGGCGCTTGAGGTAGTCAAATTAATTACTGACCGCGCACAGCTTCAACGCATAGGCGGAAAGATTTTGCGCGGCATACTTCTTTTAGGCCCTCCTGGCTGCGGAAAAACCTATCTTGCCAAAGGCATTGCTACCGAATCAAGTCTCCCTTTTATTTCTATGTCCGGTTCTGAATTTGTTGAGATGTTTGTCGGCGTAGGCGCAAGCCGAATCAGAAGTTTATTTAAACATGCCAGGGAACTTGCCTATTCCGAAGGCGGTTGCATAATTTTCATTGATGAGATCGACGCCGTGGGCGCGCAAAGAGCCTTAGATAAAGGATTCGGAGGCACTACCGAACACAACACCACCCTAAACCAGCTCTTGGTCGAAATGGACGGCCTAAAAGACAAGGACTTTAACGTAATTCTTATCGGAGCGACTAACGTTCAAGAAGATTCACTAGATCCGGCACTACTTCGGCCGGGTAGATTCGATAGAAAAATATACGTCTACGAACCTAATCTAGAAGACAGACAAAAAATATACGGATACTACCTTTCCAAGATTACTTACGACAAAAGTATGGACTTAGGCCACCTAGCGCGAAGAAGCGTAGGTAAAACCCCGGCCGATATTGCTAATATTGTCAGGGAATCGACTCTTATCGCTATAAGAAACAAAAAAGATGTAGTAGGCCTCAAAGAGATCTCCGAAGCTATGGAGCGTATAGAGATGGGCATAACTAGAAAAATCACCTTAACGCCTAAAGAAAAAGAAATGACTGCCTATCATGAAGCAGGACATCTGATTGTCACTTACTTTTACCAGCCTACTGACGATGTATTTAAGGCGACAATTATCCCTCATGGACCGAGTTTAGGCGCAGTATACGCCCCTCCCCGAGAAGAATTGCATGATTTGACTCGCGATATGATATTAGGCCATATAAAAAAAGCACTGGCAGGTTATGCTGCCGAAAAATTAGTGTTTGGCACTACTTCTACTGGCGTTGGCAGGGACTTCAACGAAGCTGCAAAATTGGCTCACAACATGGTTTGGCGCTGGGGCATGGCCGAAGGAAATATAATCGGAGATTATATGGCCATTCCGCCAGAGCAGCTCTCGGAAGATTTAAAAAACAAACTTAACCACGAAACACAAAAAATAATCCATGATTGCCTAAAAGAAGCTAACGAACTATTAACCAAAGAAAAGACTCTTCTTGATCGATTCGCCAAAGAATTGCTCGAGAAAGAAGAGCTGGATTACGACCAAATTCAGGCAGTATTTAATGAATATGGCCATAAAAGAAAAACTTGAAAATAATCTCGCCATATAAATACAAAAGCTTATTTTTTCTCTTTATCTTTTTTATTGTATCCTCCCTTTTATTTAGCTGCATCCCGGCAAAAGACCCTTACTATCCTGCCGAGCTCATACCTCAGGAGATAACTAAAATCTGTAAAAAAGAATACAATTTAGATGTCAAAATCAACATCTTCGAGGATACCCTATGGTTATACATTCCACTTAAACGCTTTGTTGATCAGGCGGGCGAAGTTGACCAAGAGTTTATTAGCACTCTTAATCACGTCGTATTGAGCGTTAACCGGGTAATTATGAGCACCAAACTTCCTCCTAAATTCTATGTAATAGTTGCCTCTGATATAAAAGATGTCGGAGCTGATTATATCTTGGTTGGTCATATATCAGACGTAAAAAGATACTTTTACAATCTTATTTCCCGCGACGAATTTCTAAAAAGACAAGTTATAAACTATGGTTTGAATCCCGAATCCCTGGGCGATATGGACGGCGGGCACGTCAAAATTATCAATGTAAACCTTGACTCGTTTATTCTCGCTCAAATAGCACAAAGAATCGCTTTGATATTTGAAAAAGATAATCTTTTATCTAAATTTAAAGTCCAAGAAATAAAAACTATTACAGAAAATGGCAACATTAAATTTATTTTAGATATAAAAGGCACTGATAGTTTTAAGTATGATATAGATTTCGCCAACTTGGCCCTTAAAACGATAGCATATGTATTCTTTGCTTATGATTTTAAAGAATTCGAAACGGTGACAATTGTTGATTCCTATTTGGGAAAAACCAATACTTACAGTAAAAAAGCCTTGGAAGATTTTAGATAGTTTCCCCTTCCTTTTAAAATTCAGGGATTTTTTTGCAATAATCCGGGTAGGAATCTCTACTGCGGCTAAAACCTCTTTATAAAATTCTTATTTCTCCAAACTATTCTTACTTTTCTTCAATGAGCGCACAATTTACGGAAGCGAAAGCGACGTAAATTGTCTGCACGAATTGAACCCCGCCCTTTTGGCGAGGAAAACTTATTAAATTCTTTTGTTACTAACGTAAAACCTATTTTTCCGTTTGTGAACATATCCCTGATATATAAAACTTCTATTCCGCCAAAAGGGCGGGGTAAATTCAGCCAAACAACTTAGCTCCATACGATTTATCATCACGGTCGCTAAGTTGTGGCTTTATTTACTTTTCTTCCTTCAAACTTTAGCTTGCCTTCGGAAAATAACCTTATAGCCTCAGGGTAAATTTTATGTTCGATCTTGTGGATTTGAGCTTCAAGCGTCTCGGCAGTTTCATTTTCCTTGATTTTAACCAATCCTTGTAATATTATCGGGCCATGATCCATCTTCTCGTCGACAAAATGTACTGTAACTCCAGTAAATTTTACTCCATAATTAAAGGCGTCTACGATTGCGTGAGTTCCTTTAAAAGAAGGCAGTAATGCTGGATGGATATTCAGGATTTTGTTGCGGAATTTATTAATCAAAACAGAAGTAATTATGCGCATAAAACCGGCCAAAACTATAAAATCTATATTTTCTTGCTCTAAGATCTTGACGAGTTCAGCATCATAATCTTCTCGCGAATTGAAATTCTTTGCCTCAACTATAATCGTCTTGATTTTAGCCCTTTTAGCTCTTTTTAAGGCGTAGGCTTCTTTGTTATCGGAGACTACTAACGCTAAATTTGCGCTAATCTTTCCTTTTTTCGCTGCACGGATTATTGCCTGCAAGTTGGTACCTCTCCCTGAAGCAAAAACTGCAAAATTCATCTTTCTCCTCTTTTTTTAATGAGCAGACGACTTACGGAGTGAAACGACGTAAGTTGTAGTCCCGAAACTTCGGGACGTCTGCGAATTAAACCCTTGACATTTTGTTTTTACATAGTTAACTGCAAAATGTCAAGGGTCAAATTCAGACAGACAACTTAGCTTCACTAACATTCGCTAAGTTGTGTCTTCATTTAACCTCTTTTTCTTATGGTCTTTGTCGGACAGACTTTTACGCAGTCATCGCAAGCAACATAATTATTATAATCTATTTGGGCTAAATTGTCTTTAACTTTAAATAGGCCGCTTGGGCATTCCCTTTCACACTTTCCGCAGGCAATGCATCCAACCTTACAGACATCCATTACGGCTTTTCCTTTGTCATGCGAACTACAGGCAATATAAACCGTCTTTTTGATATCAATAAGTTTAAAAAGGTTTTTGGGACAGATTTTAACGCAATTTCCGCAAGCCGTACACTTGCTTTTATCGACTACCGGCAGGCCCGTCTCGTCATCCATTGTTATGGCTCCAAACGGACATACTTTGGCACAGCTGCCAAAACCCAAACAACCCCAAACGCAGGCCTTTTGTCCCCCTTGCAATTGATTTGCCGCCACGCAATCCTTAATCCCCTGATATTGAAATCTATCTTTTACTTTCTTTCCGCCGTTACAGTGCAATACTGCGACGAGTTTCGCGGCTTCTTTAAGTTCGACCCCTAAAATGCCAGCCACTTCTTGTTTGTCTTCTTGCTTCATTACAGGACATCTATCGACGCTACAAGATCCCTTAATCAAAGCTTCGCTAAACCCCATACAACCGGCTTGACCGCACGCCCCGCAATTCGCTCCGGGCAATTTATCAAGAACTTGCTCCTGGCGGGGATCAACATGAACGCAAAATTTCTTAGAGGCAAAAGCTAGACCTATGCCGAAAAGCAATCCTAATCCGCTCAAAGTTATAATGGGTATTAATATTTCCATTTTAAATGAGCACATAACTTACGAATTCCAAAAATCTGGAATGAGTAAGTTATTTGTGCGAATTCCTGCCTACCGGCAGGCAGGTAACCCCGCCCTTTCTTGCTTCCCCACCCTTCTCCATTGTTAGAAAGGGCGGGGTAAGTTCGGGCTAATAACTTATGTTCGCTCACGCTCCATAAGTTATACCCTCACTTATTTAATCTGAAAACCTGCGAACCCCATAAATGCCAAGCTCATCAATGATGCGATAACAAATGCTATGGGGATTCCTTTCATAGCCTCGGGGACATCCACTAAATCAAGCCTCTCCCGTATTCCTGACATTAATAAAAGTGCAAGGCTAAAACCGATACCGGCAAAAAACGCCTGAAGAGTAGAATAAAATAAACTTGCAGAAACGGGTGAACCTTTTATAAAAAAGTCGTTAACATTAAGCACGGTAACTCCTAAGACCGCGCAATTCGTAGTAATTAAGGGAAGATAAATCCCCAGGGCTCTGTAGATTACCGGGGAAGTTTTCCTAAAAAACATTTCAATTACTTGGACAAAAGCCGCAATCACAAGAATAAAACAGATGGTGCGCAAATATTCCATTTTATAAGGAATCAACAGATAATTATAGACGCACCAGGTAATTATTGCCGAAAATGTCATGACAAAGACTACGGCAGCGCTCATGCTCATCGCCGCTTTGGTCTGACGAGATACGCCTAAAAAGGGGCATAATCCTAAGAATTTAGAAAGGATGAAATTATTGATGAATACCATGCTGATAATTATCATTAAAACCTGTTGAGCACTCATATTTAAATCCTCTGTTTCTTAGACTTTAATATCCTCGTAAATGCAATCAATAATCCTAAAGTTAATAATGCCCCCGGAGGTAAAATCATCATCAAAATCGGATCGTAACTCTTAAACAAGGAAATTCCTAAAATCGCTCCTGTTCCTAAAAGCTCCCTTATCGCCGATATTATCACCAGCGCCAAAGTAAAACCTATCCCCATTCCCAAGGCATCAAATATAGAAGGCAATATCGAATTCTTGGAAGCGAATGCCTCGGCACGAGCCATAATTATACAATTAACGACTATAAGGGGAATAAAAATACCTAACGCCCTGCTTAGGGCCGGAAAGTAAGCCTTCATTACTAATTCAACTATCGTAACAAAAGTAGCAATAACGATGATAAAGCAAGGGATTCTGATTTCCTTGGGGAAGAATTTACGTAAAGATGAAATAAAAATATTGGAGCCCAACAAAACAAAGGTCGCTGCAACGCCCATTCCGATAGCGTTAACCACCGAGGTTGAGACTGCCAGCGTCGGACAGAGCCCCAGAACCAACCCGAAAGTAGGATTATCAAAAGTAATACCTTTTTTGAATTCGTAGAATAAGCTTTTCATTTAATGAGCGCACAATTTACAGAACGTTAGTGAATGTAAATTGTTTGCGCGAATTGAACCCTTGACATCTTTGATGTCAAGGGTAAATTCAGCCATAAACTTATGTTCACTTTGTTCCATAAGTTTAGGCTTCATTTAATCTGCGTCAAAAAATCTGACACAGATTTTTTGACGCCATCCAAAACCGCTCTTGAACTAATCGTTGCACCTGTAATTGCCTGGATATTCTTTAAATCTAAATCCTTAGCTTGCTTGCCTTGAAATTGCGCCAAAAACCAAGGTTTATTTTCACCAGATATAACTTCGCTGATCTTCGCCCCTAAGCCGGGCGTCTCTGCCTGAAAAAGAATCTCAATCCCTTTGATTTCCCCTTTAGGGTTAAAACCTACCAGCATAGTTATAACGCTAGAGTAACCTTGAGTCTCAGCCTTAATAATATAACCTAAAAGTTTATTATCTTGTTTTGCCATATAGTATGTTTTTTCTTGAAGTTTCTCTGTGTCAAAATCCGAAGCTTCAGGATAAATCTTGTGCAGGGCGTTTTGTTCTTCGCTAGCACCTTGCGCCTCAATACGATTATGAGTAAATTTATAGGTTACGCTTAACACCAAAGAAGCACAAAAACATATAAGTAATAAAATTAATCCGTAACGAATCATTCCTGCTCCTTCTTAAACTGCTCTTTTACTTTAGGATAAGTCGATATAATCTTTATCTATTTTTTTAGTCTGCGTATAATTGTTAATAATAAATGCCTCTGCAATTCTTTTTCGCTAAGGTTTGCCGTCACTACAGTATTCAATAATTTCTTTTGCTCTTCCTGAGATAATTCTCTATTCATTAAATCCTGCAATATCATCAAAATAGCTCTCTCTTCTTTTCCGCTTAGGGGAATTTCTCTGGAACCAGGATTATCGGGATGCAGCGTGCCGACATAAAGATGCCTTTCCTCAACACGAGGTCCGCTACGAAGCATTCGATTGTCTGCACAAAATGTGAAAGTTTTACCTTTACTATCTTTTAAAATAACACCTATAGTTCCGCCATCATCGTACATTATAACATCTTCAACCTCAATTGGCAGGGAGAGATTTAACGCCTGCTCGGGAGAGATTGTCTCTTGTTTAGCCCAAACACATTTATTATCTTTACATTTGCGCCCCATAATTGTCGGAGGACACAAACAATCGCATTCTTCAAGACAATTTTCACGAAACTCCATAACCGCCTCTTTTGCTTCAGCTAAATCAACGTCCTTATTAACCAATATCCCGCAACAGCCAAAGGAACAATCGGGTATGCCCGAATATATACAATCGGAATCAACATCGCAATAATTTAATTTATCAAAAAGTAACGAGATATGTTTCTTTAACTTATCGCAATCAACCCTCTTGTCTTCCTGAAATAACTTAGTTTGAACTGTATTTTCATCAAGAATGAGTTTACCATTTTGGTCATATCCTTTAGTGTTTGTAAGTTTACCGTTTTTATAAAAAAATTCTAAATAGCTATATCTTCCATCTTCAAGAAATTGCTTTGATTTGTGTTCGCTATCTTTAAAGCTATCCAACCAAGCCAGCCTTCCATTTCCATCAAATTCTTTATATTCAATGGATCCATCCTTGATTACAGAGATCTCATACTTAAAATTTCCACTTTTATCAGCATTTCTAATAGAGTTAATTTTTCTTTGAATTAATTGTTTAATATTTTCTATCTTCTTAAGCTCATCTGAAACATATTTCATATTTTTTGTGCCAGAACATCCTTCAACAATGAGTTCTTCATCCAAAAAATTGGCAAAGACTAAATATCTTTCATTTTCTTTAAACATTGCTCCCCAATAGGTATTCTCAAATACTGTGATTGAATTTAATAAATCGCCTTTAAATATTTGTTCAACAGTTAGTGTTACTTTATTCTTCACATACATATCGTTTTGTTTTCCTAACTCTTCAATATTTTCGACCTTTCCTGTAAATACGACATCTGAATTTAAGAAGTGATATTCAGTTGGCCATGGTTTACAAGATAATGCAAAAGATAGTTTAGTAATAAGAATTAAAAAAGAGATGATGAATAATAATGCAGCTATTTTATTCTTCATTTTTTTCTTCCATACTTCCTCGGCCGTGAAAATCTATCTAGAATCGGCGTGGCAGCATTTCCGCCAATCTCGCCGAAGGCGGATTGGTGAGATCTCGTCATTCGCTATAAGCGAATGACGGACATCATCTAATCCTAAATTAATGCGAATTGAACTTTTATCTCTTTCCATAAGTTCTTGGTCGTGTGTAACGATCTATAATTGGAGTAAAGGCATTCATAATAAGAATTGCGTAAGAGACGCCTTCCGGGTATCCGCCCCATTTTCTGATAACCACAGTCAATAAACCGCAACCGATGGCGAAAATTGTTTTTCCTTTAACAGAAATTGGCGCAGAGACATAGTCGGTGGCCATAAAAAATGCGCCCAAGACCAATCCGCCGGAAAGAAGCGAAAATAAAACATCTCCGCTAAAAAATTTATCTCCCATCAAAACAAAACTTAACACCGCTACTGTCAATAAATAGAAAAACGGTATCTGCCAGGAAATATAGCGTTTATAAAGTAGATAAATCCCGCCGATAAGTAAAGCAATGATACAAACTTCTCCGATACAACCGCCGCGGTTTCCGATAAACATATCCCAGTAGCTTGGTAAATCAAAAGGAAGTCTTTCTTTTAAAATTCCCAACGGTGTAGCCTGTGTCACCGCATCCACCTGCCAGCGCGGATTGCTCCAGTTAGTCATATATTTTGGCCAGGATGCCATCAAAAATGCCCTGCCTGCCAAAGCCGGATTAAAGATATTAAACCCCAATCCGCCGAATAATTGTTTAGCAATTACGACGGAAAACAAACTTCCTGCCGCTGCCATCCATAAAGGTACACCTGGCGGAAGATTATATGCCAATAAAAGTCCCGTGATAAGTGCGCTTCCGTCTAAAATAGTATTTTTTTTGTGAGCCACCTTCTGGAATACTGCTTCGCAAATTAAGGCAGTTACGACCGAAACCAATATCACCTGCAAAGAATACCACCCAAAGATATAAACTCCTGCCACGCCTGCAGGGATGATAGCCGCAACCGTCGCCCACATCCTTCTTATAATATGGTCGCCTTCAATCTGAATATGCGGACCTTGTGAAACAACCAGATTATTTAT
>VGKH01000040.1 GCA_016867135.1 Candidatus Omnitrophota bacterium | reverse complement strand
AGTCTTCCAGAGTAAGCGGATGCAGATTAAATACAGAGGTAAGAAAGTCAATATCCGAATCTTCAATATCGAATATATCAATCCATAGAATTGAACGTTCTTCTTTGAGCGCCAGAGTTAATTCCGCCGTGGAGACTTGCGCCTGTAATCCTTTTTCTGGACTATATATAAAAGACTCAAACATATTGTAATTTATTTTTTACGGTTAATATTTTTTTTCCTATTATTAGACTTTTATCATAAATATTAATCGCAAGCAACAAAAAATAATATTTATTTGTTTTGATAGCGATTTCGGGATATAATTCCCAATAAGTTTCCAAAGCAAGCAATAATTATCTTTTGTGGAAGGAGGTTGATATGCGTAAGATTATTGCAATTTTCGTCTTCATATTTATGGCAGCAACATTAGCCAGCTGCACAGCTAAGAACCAAGAGCAGGCAGTTGAGACCGCTTTAGAAGAAAATACAGTTGTTATTGAGGAAACAGTCTCTGTTGCTGAAACAGCAAAAGAACAGGCACCGACAACGGCCGCTGCTTCATCTGTGCAGGCAGTGACTAGCCAGGAAGGCACGGCAAGTTCACCTTCTGAGGTTGTCGCAAAGCCGACAGATAAAGAGATCCAGGCGGCCTTGAAGAACGCCGGTCTTTATAATGGTTCTATTGATGGCGTTATAGGCAAGAGAACTAAAAAAGCCATCGAAGACTTCCAGAGCCAAAACAATTTGGTTGTTGACGGAAAAGTCGGCCTCAAGACATGGGATAAGTTGAAAACTTATCTATCTGCTCTGCAAGCAAATGCAACCTCAGACTAATTCAGGCACCTTATTAAGCTTTTAGATTATAAGACAAGCGCAAGTGAGGACCATAATAATTTCTTCAGTCCTCGTTTTTGCCTCGTTGCCCTATAATTGCAAATGAAGGTATTGACAAAGTTCGAATTTTATGTTAAAAAATCAACAAGATAATTTTTATTTTGTCGTATCGGAATTTCAATAGTAGCAATTTAGCAATAAATCCGCCTTCGGCGGAAATTCCGATCGCCCTTTGTCTTTCAAGCCAAAGGGCGAGGGCTGAAAGCCCGAGTGCCTATCTGGCAATAAGGAGGAATTGTATGAGAGAGAAGGTGGAATGCGTTTCCTGTGGAGAATATTTTGATTTAGACGAAGACCGCAATATTGATGATATTATTTATTGCCCGGAATGCGGCAGCCAGCTTAAGATAATTTCCCTTAATCCTCCAGAGGTTGAGCCGGTAGAGAGCGAAAATTTGCGCGATGATTTAGACGAAGATAGCGGAGAAGAGTTATAAATTGTGGTGATTTGCAAAAAGGAGGGCTCATGAAAAATAAGTTATTTATAACAATAATAATTCTTACTATTTCTTTTACGGTCTCTATTTTTGCCCAAGAGCAGACCTTGGACCAAATCTTGCAAGATGTAGAACTGTCGAAGTTGCCGGTTTCTAAAGCAGAAATCGAAGAAGCTGCAAAAAATATGCAAAAAGAAGCCTTTGACCAGATGCAGGCGCCCGATATCACAGAAATCGAAGGCACTATCGATTCAATAGCCGAAGATGAAAGTTCAATAGTTGTCGACAAGAAAACTATTATCATAAGTAGCGATCTTTTGAAATACAGTAAGGTCATGAAGGGAGATAGGGTAATTGTGTTGGCGGCAGAAACTGACCAAGGGATGCGGGCAATCGGGATTAACTTCGCTGACCAGGAACAAACAGAAGCTTCGGATGTATCAAATAGTGAAGAGACGGATTCGGAAGATTATGTAAACAATGATAGCCAAGAAGAAGAGGAAATATCAGAAGAGGCTGATACCGAACAAGAGCCGTCGGATGAGGAAACAGACGAAGAGGAGCCTTCAAAATTTTACCCCCAAGATTTTGATGATGAGGAATAAGATATTCGACTTTTTAATATAGACTAATTGCAGCTAAGTTAAAATAGAAGCCCGTTTTAAAACGGGCTTTTATTTTGCTAAATTGCCCTTGCTTTTACTCGAAGAGACCCCTATAATTATTCTATAAATAAGAACAATAGGGAGTTCATCACCGCTATGAAAATCACAATTATAATAATCTTGACTATCTTTTTATTTGCCATCGACGGCTATTCTCAAGATAAGGAGCTTTATAATAAGGCAACCAAACTTGCCCGGGATAAAAAAATCGACTTTGCATTTTCATACCTGGATATGGTCGTCAATATCTACCCCAAATCAAGATTTTTTGAGAATTCGTTATTTTCCTGCGGCGAATATTATTTTATATCCGGGGATCGCTACAGCGCTAAGAATATATTTAAGAAGTTTATCGCCTTATTGCCGGAATCCAAAGCCAAGCCTTTTGCCCTCGCCTATTTATTGAAAATTGCCGAATTAGATAAAAAGCAAGATATCGTTGATAATCTTCAAAAAGAGATTATAAGTTTCAAGCAGGTAAGCTTGGTATTCAGGGATTTTAAGGAGTACAGCTATTTATCCGCCCTAAATAAAGAATATAAAATAGTTTATTTTATCGATAGCGTAGAGATCTATATCGATGGGAACCTATTTGAGAAAATACCTTTCTAAATATCTCTTCTTCATAATCATAATCGCCATATTGTTAATTTTGGTTTTCTTTTATTCTGCCACCTCATTATTGAATTCGAAAAAAGTTTACATCGAAGAAATCTTAAGCATATATTTACAGAAAAAAGTAGCAATTCAATCCGTAAGATACCAGCCGCTTAATTCTATAGTTTTGGATGGCTTAACGATTGTAAAAACAGATGCTACTGGAAGCGAGCAGCTAATGTTTTGCAAAAAAGCAATGCTATCATTTTCATTAATCGAGTTAGCAAAAAGAAATCTTGTATTAACAAGTATTTACCTGAACAATCCGATAAGTAAAGTTGTCGATTACAGTTATTTCTCTAAAAATGGCCTGGATCAATTTATAGGAATAGTTAACTCCTTGCTTATAAACCAAGCTTTAGATATTGTCATTGAAGATGCGGTTTTGCCCCTGTACGAACAAGAGGAGTTGTCCGATTATCTTGTCGTAGACAGTAAAATCGATATCAAGAAGAAAGGCACAATCTTAAGTCGCGGCTCAATCGTTCTGGTATTATTATCCGAACCGCAGCATTCTTCCGAAAACAAACTAGACTATAATTTTACTGGTAATTTCACCCGGCGCGGAGTCGTGATAGATAATCTGGAGCTTCAAAAAGAAAATTTATATTTGAAATCTTGGGGCGAGCTCGAGGGGGACTTTTTTAGGTTGAGCGGCAGCATTTTTTCGGTTAGGCCCCTGGGCACCTACTATCTCAGAAAACCTAAATTTCTTGATAAAATAGAGAAATTTTTCGGACGTAAAGAAAAATCAGCTACCCAAATCATAATTCCCAGTATGTCCAGTTTGAATATTTTTGATTTAGGCTGCCTGGTTAAATTTATTCCTGATGGAGTCTCTATAGAAAACTTGAGTTTTTCTTTACAGGATATGCCCTTTCGTTTAAAAGGCGACATTTTATTCCTTGAACCCATTAAACTGAATCTGCAGATTGCATCTTTTCCTAGCCAGCCTTTGCCTGAAAGATTGCAAAACCCGAGAAGATTTGATTTAGAGATAGATGGAACCATGGAAGATGAGAAATTTAACGGAAGGCTCAGCCTTGATTTCTTAGCAAAGATAAGAGCGAAGAAATCCCATGAGACCATAGAGGCAAATTTTAGAAATCTTTCTTTTTATCATCTAAACAATAATCGTTTGGGCCTGAATTTCAAAGAAGCTAACATATCTTGCCTCGCAAACAATAATTTATACAGTATTTTGCTAGAAGACCTTAACGCCCTGGTTAGTGTTGCGGATAAAAAATCATTATCTATAGAATTCCTATCTGGCTTATTTGACGGCTCAATGAAAGGAATCGGTAGCATAAATTTCGACCAGATCCCATTTAAAAGCAATTTCAAAGTCAGTATAATAGATGTAAGCGCTAACAAATTAAGCTCGGCGCTAGCTTATCTTTCCAAGGTATATGGCAAGCTAACGAGCGAGATTTCTTACAGAAATTATTCCAGTACAAATTTAGAGGGTAGCCTTTCAATAAGCGAAGGGTATTTAGATGACTTAAAATTCTTTGGATGGTTGTCGGATTTCTTCAGCATGCCGCCGCTTAAAAAATTAAATTTTAATAAGATTTCGGCTAATTTCTTAATCAGTGATGAGATTTCAAGCTTGAAAGATATCTCCTTGGAATCGGACGATATTAATCTGGATGGATATTTTAATATTCTTGCTAATGATCTAGTATCGGGAAAACTTTCTTTGGTATTTTCCGAGCAACTTTTGGCTTCTTCGGCGAAGCTTACAAGATTATTGAGGATCTTAAAGGAGGTCTCAACGGTGAATTTTGATTTCCAGATGTCCGGCCTATATCAAAATATGAATTTTAAATGGTTGGCATCCGATTTTAAAAACGGCCTGCAGAAACTGCTTCCTGCCGGAAGGGAGAGGAACCTTGAACAGCAAATAGAAGAGGCGGTAGCCAATATTACATCAAGCATGGAATAGAAGATGAAAGACTGGATAAATAAAAAAGAGATAAAATTTATACTTTCCAATGTTTATCCCTTTAATAAGTTAAGAGACAGAGATCTTGATAATTTCTTGTTGATTGCCGAAATAAGAGATTATAGAAACGGCGAGATTATATACAAAGAAGGGGATCCTCCGGATTATTTCAATCTTCTTATCAAGGGTAGAGTTTTGGCCCTGACTAAGCAGGCCGACCGAGACTCTGAAATAGAGCTTTTAAAAAGGGGCACGAGCTTCGGGATAATCTCTCTGTTTAATGACGAAGCCCACTCCGTGACCTCAAAATCCATTGAAAACTCGGTAATATTAAGGGTGAAAAAAGAAAGGTTTAAAGATTTCTTGAAGAAACACCCAGCGATATCCTTGGATTTCTCCCGTCTTCTTTCCGAAAGGGTAAGGGGCAGATTCCAGCCCAAAAAAATATTCCAGAGTAAAAGGGTTTCAATCGTGGGGAACCGCAGCTCCGGCAAAACCACCTACATGTACAGCCTGGGCCTAAAAATTAAAGAGCAAACTAAAAAAAACCTTGTTTGCCTTGAATTCTCCACCCGAGGAGATTTTAGCCTGCCTTCTTTTATCAGGAAAGAAGTCAAGGTGCTAAAATTATCGGAATTCAGAGAGGAAAATATAAAGGGTTTTATTATAGATGATGCGATTGATTTTCTTTTGGTGAGAATCGATGAAAGGGCAAATTTAGTTTCTCTGCTTAATTTCTTATCGGAGAATTATCATTTTGTCCTATACGAGATCCCCTTTGATATAAAAGATAGCTATATACTGGAATTTGTTTCTTTGGCCCACTATATCCATTTCGTTTTTCCTCCCATAAGAGAAGAGCTGGAAAGATATGCTTTCCTTATTGATAACCTAAAAAAGAAAAACGCCTCTAATAATGATAAGATAAAGGTCATCATAAACGAATTTATTCCATCCGATGGCTCGACGCTAGAGGCAAAAAGCGATATTGTCAATTGCCCGATATATGCAACCCTGCCAAAATACAGCGAAGAGAATTATTTTAAGGTCTTAAGAAGGATAGCCCGCGAACTGGGCGAGGTTACGACCGGCGTTGCTTTGGGAAGCGGAGCGGCCTACGGCTTTGCCCACGTGGGAGTCTTAAAAATTTTAGAGAAAAACAATATTCCCATAGATATTATTTGCGGTTCAAGCACTGGCGCTTTTATCGCTGCAATGTGGGCGCTGGGATATAAAATTGAAGAAATAGAGAAAACAGTAATAAGCGTAGCAAAGAAATTCAGCCTGTTTTCTTTGCCGGGGATAGCATTTCCTTTTAAAGGGTTATTGCGCGCCAAGAAGCTGGAAAATGTCTTCAGGAAGATCTTTCAGGATAAGACATTCTTTGACTTAAAACACAGCCTTAAAATCGTTACGTTTGATTTCATAAAAAGAGAGCCAAGGATTTTAGAAGAGGGCTCGCTTTATAAGGCCGTCGCCGCCAGTTGCGCCATGCCGGGGGTATTTGAGCCGGTAAATTTTAAGGCGGAAATACTTTTAGACGGCGGGATATTGAAGCCGCTTCCATCAAACATACTTGTAAGTTATGGTGCCAAGAAAATCATCGCCGTTAACATCACTCCCACTAAAGAAGAAATCCACCGGGAATACAAAAAAAGGGACAAATTGCACATCTTGGATTTTATATTCGGCAGCATAGAAACCATGCAGAGGGAGTTTATTGACGAAGCTATGAAGATTTCGGATGTGGTTATCCATCCGGATTTTGAAGGCATCGGCTGGATGGAATTTGAGAAGGTGGAAGATTTTATTAAGCGCGGCGAAAAGGCTGCTTTAGAGAAATTAGAAGAGATTAAGAAATTAATAACCTCCTGATTTTTAGAAATAAGATTAAACATGAAAGACAATAAATTCGCTTATAGTAATTCCGGCTGGAATCTCCATATGATGCCGGTAGGATATTTGATGATAGAGCACCGGCTTATCGAAAGAATGGTCAAATTGATGGCAGGCGAGCTCGAAACAAATATCAAAAAAGGCAGGATAGACTTAGGCTTTATCGATGCCGCGATAGATTTTATCAAAACCTACGCCGATAAATGCCATCACGGCAAAGAGGAAGACATTTTATTTAGAGACCTTTCTGTTAAGAAAATTTCTGGAGAGCATAAAAAAATCATGGAAGAGCTGCTTCACGAACATGTATTGGGAAGGCAGACGGTCGCTAAGCTAATCAATGCCAAGGAAGAATACGCAACTGCTAAGATTAAAGTTACAATCGAAATCCAGAAACATATAAAATGGCTTATAGAATTTTATCCAGAGCATATAGCCAAGGAAGACAAACGATTTTTCATACCCTGCATGGATTATTTTGACAAAGAAGAACAGGACAAAATGCTAAAAGAATTCTTTGAATTTGACGGCGCTTCCATACAGGATAAATATAGAAAAATAGTGCAAAATTTAGAAAGAAAATAATTTTAAAGAAGGAGGAGATTCAATGAAGGTTGCGGAAATAAAACTTGAGGATTTAAAGCCGACAGAATTTATCGAAGAACAGGTAAAATCGATTTCTTCTTCCGTAGGAAAAGAACTGGCGATTAATGCGCTTTCCGGAGGCGTAGATTCATCAGCCGTAACATTGATAGGCCATAAAGCCCTGGGAAATAAATTAAAGACCTACTTTATTGAAAACGGATTAATGAGACAGGCAGAGGCGCAAAGGATAGCTTCGCTCTTTAAGGATTTAGGGGTGCCAGTCGAGGTATTGGACGCCAGAAAGGAATTTTTTGGCGCTTTGAAAGGGCTGACCGACCCGGAAGAAAAAAGAGAGGCAATAACCCAGACATTTTACAAGACCGTATTCGGCAGATTGGTCAGGGAAAGCAAAGCAAAATATCTTCTGCAGGGGACAAATTTTACCGATGTAGAGGAGACAGTCGCCGGAGTAAAGAGGCAGCACAATATCCTGGAGCAATTAGGAATAGATACGCAGAAAGAGTTCGGTTATAAAGTTATTGAGCCGATAATCCAGTTGAGAAAATCCGGCGTGAGGGCCGTTGCTAAAACGCTTGGGCTTCCCGAAGAACTATATAATCGGCCGCCTTTTCCCGGACCGGCGCTGGCAGCCAGGGTAATCGGAGAGGTCACTCCCGACAGAGTAGAATTGGTAAGATTAGCTACAAATGTTGTTGAAGAGGAATTATCAAACACCAAGGCCTTCCAGTATCTGGCGATTTTGCATGAAGACAAAGTTACAGGTGTAAGAAACGGTAAAAGAGATTTCGGTTTTCAGATTGAGGTTAGATGCTGGGATAGTAAAGACGCGTTGATAGCAAGCCCGACCAGGCTTTCCTTTGATGTCTTAGAGAAATTGGCTTCTCGTATAACCACCGAAGTGCCGGGTGTCGTGAGCGTTACTTATAATATAGCCAATAAACCACCTTCGACTATCGAGGCTATTTAATAAAATGCAAAGTTTTATAGTAGGGATAATTGCGGGGGCTCTGTGCACCATATCTTTTATCCCACAGATTGTGAAGATTATTAAAACCAGGCAGGCTAAAGATCTGTCCTTGTTGACCTTCTCGATATTTGCTCTGGGGGTTTTATTTTGGTTTATTTACGGGATAATGATAAAAGAGCTCCCCGTAATATTGGCAAACGGGATTACTTTAGTTTTAGTCGCGATAGTTGTCGCGGCAAAATTAAAGTACGGATAATAAGATGCTAAAAGACAAAAGAATATTATTAGCGGAGACCGACCGGGCATTGGTTGAAATCTTAAAAAGTCTGCTTTTGGCCATGGGTACCAAGGTCATAGTCGTTTCTGATAGCCATGGTTTAGTAGAGACCGCTTCAAAGGAACATCCCGACCTTATTATCGTAGATTACGATATCCCTCAGATAGACGGTTTTAATGTCACCAAAGTGCTAAAGACAGATTTTCTTACCTCTTATATCCCTCTGATAGTCTTAATCGATAGAAGGCAGATCCGTAAAAAGATGCTGGAGATCCAGCAGGGTATAGACGATTACATCATCAAGCCGCCAGACCCGATAGACCTGGAGGTAAGGATAGAGATGGCGCTTCGGCGCACGGAACACCAGGTGCACGCTAACGCCCTGACTAAACTTCCAGGCTCGCGAGAGATAGAAAAGCTCGTAAAAGACAGATTACATGGCAATCATCTGTTTTCTTTCGCCTATTTAGATATAAACAATTTCAAATCATATAATGATAAGTACGGTTATGTGCAGGGAGACGGCCTGATCTTGCAGACCGCCCATATCATAAGCAGCGTAGTTAAGCGTTTCGGGAACAAATCTGATTTTGTCGGCCATATAGGAGGCGATGATTTTGTCGTAATAACCAATCCCGATAAAGAGGAAGCTATCGCAAAGGAGATAATCAAGTCTTTTGACAATCTGGTTCCTTTGCATTACAACAAGGAAGACCGGGACAAGGGGTATATCAGGGCAGAAGACAGGTCCGGCAAAACAAAGAATATCCCCTTGATGAGTATTTGTATCGCCGTGATCAATAATAAAATCCGCAAGATTCATAATATAATTGAGCTTACCGAAATTGCCTTTGAGATTAAAAGGTATCTTAAAACCGTAACCAAAAGCAGTTATTTGATCGATAGAAGAAGCCAAGACCACGGAATGTATAAGAGGCAGGAGAATTTGGCCTTAATTCATGAGCAATTAAAGATTCATCAGACGCAAAAGTCTAAATATTTTAAGCCGTTAGGTCAGATTTTATTAGAGAACCAATTGATTACCCATGAACAACTTAGTGAAGCCTTAAAGAAGCATTGGCTTTCCAGTAAGCGCCTGGGGGAGGTATTAATCAACATGGGATTCATTAATATTGAACAGCTAGAGAAGGTTTTGGCGGACTTAAAAAATGAGAGTGTTGAAAAACCTTTTCAACGCTCTCTCCCGAGCGCAAGCGAGGGATCTTAATCTGGAATCCATATATAATTTAAGATCCTTCACTTCGTTCAGGATGAGACCGTTGAAAAAATCAACGGTCTCAAATTCGGTTTTAATCTAGCAATTTTTTCAGGAAATCAGTATTTTTTACCCCTTTAAGCCCTCCATTATTAATAAAAATCTGTAAATTACATATTTACAAGTATTTATGGGTTACTCTTATAGCGAAAAAAACAGCTATTTTTTTGCACTTTTAGCATGATTTTCATTGACTAATTTATTTATTTTTGTTATACTACTGCCTCATTCAAATAAGGACACAAGTTACGGAGTGAAACGACGTAACTTGTAAGTCCGAATTTGATCCCTCACCTTTTTGGTATTAATACAGGTTTTACAATAGGTTCTAAAGAATTTATCAATATAAAAGGTGAGGGATTTAATTCTGACAGACAACTTATGTCGTACTTCGTACTCCATAAGTTGTGTCATCATTAAAAAAGGAGCGGTATTATGATAGAACGCTACGTCCTCCCCAAAATGGGGAATATCTGGAGCGATGAAACCAAATTCTCTATTTTCTTAAAGATTGAGCTGCTGGTCTGCGAGGCCTTGACCAAATTAGGCAAGATCCCCAAGCAGGCAATGATGAAGATAAGAAAAAAAGCCAAATTTGACGTAGAAAACATTTTGAAGCTTGAAGAAAAGACCAAGCACGATGTCGCCGCCTTTGTAGAGGACGTTGCCGACCGCTTAGGCCCAGAGGCAAGATACATCCATTTTGGCATGACATCATCCGATCTATTGGATACCACTGTAGCCCTGCAGTGTGTCCAGGCCACAGACATCCTTATTGAAGATACAAACAAATTACTATCCCTCCTGGCAGATAAGGTCAAGAAATATAAGGATACCATCTGCGTTGCCCGCACTCACGGAGTGCATGCTGAGCCAACCACCTTTGGATTTAAGCTTGCGGTCTGGTATGATGAGACCAAACGTAATTTAGTGAGGCTAGAGCAGGCAAAAGAAATCATCAGATTCGGCAAAATTTCTGGCGCAGTCGGGACTTTTGCCCATATTGAGCCTGCAGTGGAAGAATATGTCTGCGAAAAGCTGGGTTTGAAGCCGGCAGCTATATCCACTCAGATTGTCCAGAGAGACCTGCATGCCCAATTCTTGACCATATTGGCGATAGTCGGTTCATCTTTGGAAAAATTCGCCACGGAAATCAGGCATTTACAGAAAACCGAAGTTTTAGAAGTTGAAGAGACCTTTTTTAAAGGCCAGATTGGTTCTTCAGCCATGCCGCATAAGAAAAATCCTGTTACCTGCGAAAGAATCTGCGGATTAGCGCGTCTTTTGAGAGCAAATGCCATGGCAGCTTTAGAGAATGTCAATGTCTGGCATGAGAGGGATATCAGCCATTCCTCGGTTGAGCGCGTAGTTATCCCTGACAGCACCATAGCGCTTGATTATATGCTGAATAAATTCATCCAGATAATAGATAATCTGACTGTGCATAGCAAAAATATGATTCTTAACCTTGCTAAGACACGCGGCCTGATTTATTCCCAGAGGATTCTTCTGGAACTTATGAAGAAGGGCCTGCCGCGCACCGAGGCATATGACGCAATCCAAAAATGCGCGATTTTGACCTGGCAGAGCGGATCAGAGTTTAAGGAGGCATTACTCAGGGACAGAAAAGTGCGCAGATATTTGAGCGCCGATGAAATTGATTCCTGCTTTAACGTCAAATATTATTTAAGAAATATAGAAAAAGTCTACAAAAGATTAGGACTTTAGTTTATAATAGTAGCGTAAAACAAGGATAGTTACGTTGCGATTTAGGTGTAGTCAAAGAAGCCTACCGGAACACAAAATTAGATTTAAAATCGCCGTAGAAAAAATATTAAGACCAATCTCTGCGATGGTGCAGGGGAAATCTTAAACTGCATTGACGCAGTGGCTTGGCTAAAGTGTTTTTGTTAAGCTGCAAAGACGCCCTCATTTTATGACATTTTTAAAAAAGGAGAATAAAATGCCTACCGTTAGTGTCAAAAATATCAAAATCACAAAG
>VGKH01000039.1 GCA_016867135.1 Candidatus Omnitrophota bacterium | reverse complement strand
AAGAGGAGGCAGAGAGCCTATTCAGAAAGAATACCGAAGAATTAATAAGGAATTTTGTGGAGATTTCCGAGAAAGAAACCTCTGATAGGATCGTCGAGCTTTTTAACCTTTTTACCACAGAAACATTGCAGCTTGATGGCCACAGGTACAGATTTTCAACTTTCAGAGAGGTTAAGCCTATAATTTTTGATAGCAAAGAAGATAGCGTCCTGAAAGGTGCAATGGCCTATTCTCGGGATAGTCTTTGGTTTATTTTGCTTAAAGAAGACCATTTTATAGAAGAAGATGTAATGTCGTTTTTGTCAGAATGCCGGAAACATAAATTTTCTCCTCAGAGAAGGATAATAATTTCATTAGGGCAAACCGATTCTAACGCGAAGCTCCGGGCTTTAAAAGAGAAGATTTGGGTTTGGGATCTAGCCGATTTAAATACTGTCTTAAATTTGTATGACAGGCCGTTTATTGTAAAATGAGAATTGGCGTTATTTCCGATACGCATATAAAAGAAAGCATCAAAGATTTACCAAAAGTTATCCTGGAAGACTTTAAAAAAGTCGACTTGATTTTACACGCTGGAGATTTGGTAAATATTGCCGTTTTAGATGAGCTTAAAGAAATAGCGCAGACTAAGGCGGTAGTAGGTAATATGGATTTTCCCGAAGTTGAGAGAGTCCTTGCTAAAAAAGAAATAATAAAAATCGGAGGATTTAAAATCGGCTTAATCCACGGCTACGGCCCTCCTGATGGCTTGATAGAAAGAATAAAAAGAGAGTTTGAGCCGGATGTGGATATGGTAGTTTTTGGCCATTCTCATCGACCCGTAAAAGAATCAATAGACGGAGTTTTATTTTTTAATCCCGGAAGTCCCACGGATAAGATCTTTTCGCCTTTTAATTCTTATGGGATTATTGAGATTAATGATAAAATAAAAGCATCGATAATTAAACTATGAATAGAATTTGGGCGCCTTGGAGAATTGGATACGTGCAAAAGAAAAGCAAAGGTTGTATATTTTGTCGAGCAGCAAAATCAAGGCTTGATAAGAAGTATTATGTTGTTTACAGGAGTAAATTTTGTTTTTCTATTTTGAATGTTTTTCCGTATAATAATGGGCATATTATGATTGCTCCGTATCGGCATAGAGGCGATATAGCCGATCTAACAAATGATGAGCTGCTAGATTTGATAAAGGTTTTAAAGATCTCTCAAAGACAGCTTGATAAGGTTTTAAGGCCCCAGGCCTACAACATAGGAATAAATATCGGAAAAGAGGCAGGGGCTGGGTTTGCCGGACATCTCCATGTCCATATTGTTCCGCGATGGAAGGGAGATGCTAATTTTATGCCGGTAATCTTTGATACCAAGATAATTTCACAGTCCTTAAAACAATTGCATAACAAATTAACGATTAGGAAAAGATGAAATTAAGAACCAGAGAAGAGATAGAAAAATGGGAAGATAGTAACTTGGCTCCCTATGCGATGCATAGTAAAGACTCTAAGGGGAGAAAATACGAAGAACCAGAGCATCAATATCGCACGATCTACCAGCGCGACAGGGACCGGATAGTCCACTGCGAGGCCTTTAGAAAACTTGAATACAAAACCCAGGTCTTTATGATATTTGAGGGCGATTACTATCGGACAAGGCTTACACATACCTTAGAGGTTGCCCAGATCGCGCGTACTATCGGAAGAAATCTAGGGTTAAACGAAGATTTGATTGAAGCCATTGCGTTGGCCCATGATTTAGGCCATGCGCCATTTGGCCATGCCGGCGAAGAGGCATTGCAGGAAATAATGAAGGATTCCGGCGGATTTAACCATAATCTTCACGGCTATAGGATAGTTACTGATTTAGAAAAAAGATACTTCAACTATAATGGATTGAACTTAACTTATGAGGTCAAAGAAGGGATCGTCAAACATAAGACAGGTTTTGATGTTCCAAGCCGCGTGCCGGAATTCAGCTTAAATGAGCAACCAACCCTTGAGGCGCAGATTGTAGACATTGCCGATGAGATCGCCTATTATAATCACGACCTAGACGATGGCCTGACTTCAGATTTGATTAAATTAAGAGACTTGGAGAAAGTCCCGCTGTGGGACAATGCTTACAAAAAAATTAAGAAAGACTATATCAAAGACGATAAAGATATGTTAAAATATCATTTAATTAGAGAGCTCATAAATCAACAGGTTGATGATTTATTGAGGGAGTCTTTGAAAGGAATTGAAGAAACACGCTTAAGCTCGTCGGATGACGCCAGAAAACTAAATCACAGGGTGATTTCTTTTAGCGTTGGTTTGCAAAAAGAGAGAGAACTTGTGAGAGATTTTCTGATGAAAAATCTTTATCAGAACGTAAGGGTCGTTAGAATGACGAGTAAGGCCAAGAGATTTATACAGGAGTTATTTAAGATATACAGCGAAAACGCAAAGCAGCTGCCCGAGAATGTTTTCTTAAGGACGCAAAAGAAGTCCGATATTGAAAAGAAGCAGATAATCTGCGATTATATCGCAGGCATGACAGACAGGTTTGTTTTAGATGAGTACAAAAAACTCTTTGAGCCATACGAAAAAGTATAAGATAGTCCTTTCGATAAACCATATGGTCTATCGATTGATTAATTCTACGTATAACTTAAAAGAATTGACTTTGCGTCTGGCTAAGTTTATATGCCAAGTTCTAAATTCCGGATATTGTTCTGTCACCTTGCTTGAGCCTAACACAAAAACAGTAAAATTAAAGGCTGTTGTTGGTCCAAAAATGAAGGATATTTCAAGCAAGAAGGCAAAGCTGAAAAAAGGCTTAGAGAAGAAGATAATTGACACCAGCGATGCGTATATGAATGATTCGGTTTTAGGCGTTCCCCTAATCGGAGAGGATACTTTTGGTTCTATTGTAGTAAAAAGAAACGGAAGAAGAGGTAAATATGAATCTTTTGACCAGGAGCTTTTGACGGCTATTGCCGAGCAGGCAGTCATAGCTATAAAGAACCTTCAATTATACGATGAACAGCAAAAGATAGTTTACGGTAGTATCAGATCTTTGGTAACCATTCTTGATAAGAAAGTTCCTTCACTTTCTACTCATTTGACGAAATACGCAAGCATTGTAGTGGAAATGGCTAAGGAACTGCATTTAAGCGAGAGCCAGATAATGAGCCTGAAACATGCAAGCCTGCTTCACGATGCAGGTAAGGTTGATATACCTCTTGAGATTCTAACTAAACGCAGTAAATTAACTTCTGAGGAATACGGGATTATCAAAAGCCATCCCGAAAAAGGGGCAGAGATAATAAAACCTCTTGAGGCATTGAAGCCGGTTATCCCTATAATATTGTACCATCATGAAAAATACGACGGAAGCGGCTATCCATCTGGACTCAAAAAGGATGAGATACCCGTTGAGGCAAGAATAATGGCTGTTGCCGATGCG
Organism: Candidatus Omnitrophota bacterium; assembly: GCA_016867135.1. GTDB lineage: Bacteria > Omnitrophota > Gorgyraeia > VGKH01 > VGKH01 > VGKH01. The sequence continues at coordinate 8,231 of VGKH01000039.1, read as the reverse complement.
TTTGAAGCAATGATAAGTTCAAGGCCATATAAAACTAAGAAAACGATCTTTGAGGCCATAGGGGAAATCAAGGGGAACTCAGGCACTCAGTTTGATCCCAGGGTAGTTGAGGCTTTTTTGCGTTTAAGTAAAAAAAGAAAGTTCAAAAAGTACTTGAGTTTTTACCACTAAAAATTTTATAATATAGTATTATGGAGAAAAAACAAGTTCCCGGACAATTAGAGTTGTTTTCAGGTTCCGTAGATTCGCAAGAAAGTAGTAAGGCGAGAGCCACGCCTTGGCAGAGTCTTATCTATTTGAATATTGAGCAAGCAATAATGATCTCCGTTATTGTTTTGATGGTTGTTGTGTTTAGTTTTTCTTTGGGGGTAGAAAAAGGCAAAAGGGCTAGTAAGGTTTTAGGCAATAAAGATACGCTCGCTTCCGAGGTCCCGCAGGCCAGCGAACCAGTGGTCAAAGAAGTCAAGCAAGAAGCGCCGAAACAGGAAGTTTTACAAAAGATTGGGCAGCAGGAAAAAGAAATTAAACAAAAAACCGAAGATATAAATAAATATACTATCCAGGTCGCTAGTTTTAAGAAGCGTAGTTCGGTTGATGAAGAGGCAAAGGGTCTACAAAAGAAAGGCTATGAAGTGATTGTTCTGCCAAAGGGTAATTATATTATTCTTTGTGTGGGAAAGTACCAGAATAAAGAAGAAGCAAGGATCTCGTTGGGGGAGCTAAGAAAAAAATACAAAGATTGTCTAATCAGGGAGCTATAAAATGTCAATACATCCGTCTTTAAAATCTACAGATAAAGATAGGCAACAAAGGTCAGTCTTAAAACGTATCGAGAGAATAAAGGATTTAATCGGAAAAGGCCTTTGGAAAGAAGGCGATAACGTTTTTGGTCTTCCTAAATTAAAAGTAATCAAAATGAAATTCAAAAAAGAGAAGGTAGAAAAAGCAGAAGAAGCAGCTACTACTCCTGAGGTTGGAGCCGCTGCCGCACCTGCAGCCGCAGAAGCCGCTTCCGCTGGTAAAGATAAAGCCAAGGCTTCCAAGCCATCCAAAGATTCCAAAGCTTCTAAATGAAGAGTCCAAGAATAATCCTTTTATTCCTTTTCTTAAGTGTGGCATGTTTTGCCTTTGCTGAAGAAAAGCTTCCTTTCGTTGCTCAAGCCACCTCTGAGACTTTAAACATTCGAGCAGGTTATAATATTAATTTTGAAGTCGTTTATAAATTGAAAAAAGATGACAAAGTTACTGTGCTGGAGAAGAAGTTTAATTGGTGTAAAGTTGGATTGCCCGAAGGCTCATCCTGTTTTATCAGCACTAAATACGTTAATCGAATAGTCGATCGGGATGCAGCGGTAGGTGCCGATAGGGTTAATGTCAGGGCGCGGCCTGATTTGAAATCAAGCGTTTTATGTCAATTGGGCAAGAATGACCCCGTAACCATTGTCGAAGATAACGACAAGGATTGGTACAGAATTTATCCGCCCAAGAATTGTTACGGCTGGGTTAACGAAAAATATCTAAAATATTACTTTTCCATAGATCAATACAATAAAGAAAAGCAGCAAGAATCAACAAAGTTACAGGATTCTAGGAAGCCTCTAGAGAAAACCGCGCCTGCAATATCTCTGCCGCAACAAAAGTTTGAATACGACGATACCGGCACTGTAATGAAATCAGGATTTTTCTTTAAGCAGCCTGGAACCCATAAGCTTATACAAAATGGCAAGGTAGTTTCTTTTCTAAAAAGCGATAAAGCAAAATTAGATGACTTTCTCAATTTACAAGTTAGGGCAAGAGGGAGCTTAGAGAAGGACTCCGGCATTAAATATCCTGTTGTAATCGTAGAGGACATTTCAATTATAGAATAATGTCATTCGTTATATCGTTAGCAATATTCTTTATAGCGATTATTATCCACGAGTTTTCCCACGGCTGGATAGCTTATAAGCTTGGCGATTCTACCGCCAGGCGTTCCGGGAGGCTGACCCTCAATCCATTAGCCCATATTGATATATTTGGTACTTTGATTTTGCCGCTGCTACTTATAATCATGCGTTCGCCATTCATATTCGGTTGGGCAAAGCCAGTCCCGGTAAATTTTCATAATTTAAGAAACCCTAAAAGGGACATGATCTGGGTAGGCCTGGCTGGGCCATCTTCCAATATAATTTTTGCTTTAATTCTAAGTCTGATTATCAAGATTATCAGCATGCCCTTATTTATACATGAATTTCTGGTTTTAGGTGTTTGGGTTAATTTAATCTTGGCGGTATTTAATTTAATACCGATTCCTCCATTAGATGGCTCAAGGGTTTTATTTGGTTTATTACCATACCAATCTGCAATGCGTTATGCCAGCATTGAACCATACGGGTTTATCATTATTTTCTCGTTGATATTCTTAGGGTTGTTTGACAGGGTGATCTTGCCAGTAGTAGAGATTATCGCCAATGTTTTAGGCGCGGGAATGATATGAAAAAAATCGTTGTTAACTTAAAGCAGAGATCTTATCCGATCATTATCGGATTTAAAACTTTTTCTCGTATAGGGAGTTTCTTAAACTCTATCAAAATCGGCAAGGATGCTGTAGTCATTACCAATAATTTCCTCAAGAAAAGAATAGGGTTTTCGCTTGCAAAAAATCTCCTGAAGTCTGGTTATACGGTAAAGTTTGAAGTTGTCCCGGACACCGAAAGAAGTAAGTCTGCGGCAGAAGTTTTTAGATTGATAAATAGTATCGGGAAAATTGATATAAAAAAGAGGATTTTTATTATTGCCTTGGGCGGTGGGGTAATCGGAGATTTATCTGGTTTTGTCGCTGCGATATATAAAAGAGGCGTTAATTATATCCAGGTACCTACAACTTTCTTGGCGCAGATTGATTCCGCGATAGGAGGGAAAACCGCCATAGATTTATCGGTAGGCAAGAACCTGGTCGGCGCTTTTTATCAGCCAAAATTGGTGTTTAGCGATATTTCTTTGTTAAAGACACTTGATAAAAGACAGGTTCGTTCGGGATTGGCCGAGGCGATTAAATACGGCGTGATAAAAGATAAGGCATTATTTAATTTTATCGAAAAGAATTACAAGTCCATTTTAAGATTAGAAAGAAAGCCATTAGAGTTTATTGTTTATCGCTCTAGCCTCATAAAGTCTAAGGTTGTTGCGTTAGATGAAAAAGAGTCCAAAGGTATACGCACTATTCTAAACTATGGTCACACCGTAGGTCATGCGCTGGAGACAATAGGAGGATATAGAGAATATAGCCATGGTGAGGCTATAGCTATAGGAATGATTGCCGCGGCAAGGATAGCCCGAGAATTAGATTTGCTTGACGCGGCTTCTTGCCAGAGAATTGAACGATTAATTGCTAAAGTGGGATTGCCTGTTGGCATCAAGAAAATAAATAAGACTAGGTTAATGACAACCCTAAATCGCGATAAGAAATTCATCAAAGGTATGAATCGTTTTGTTTTACCCGTGAGTATTGGGAATGTTGTTGTTAGGCAGAATATTCCATTATCTGTGATAAAGAGGGCGATAGATAGTATTATAAATGAAGACACAACTTACGGAATGAAATGACGTAAGTTGTTTGTCTGAATTTACCCCGCCCTTTTGGGCGTAATTAAAGATTCAAATATTATATACATATTTTATAGAATTAGAAAAATATGATTCATGTTGGCAAAAAAGTAATTTATTAATGTAGCCTCGCCCAAAAGGGCGGGGTTCAATTCGCCCGCCATTGTTACAGTGGCGGGCTCATTGAAGGAGGTGAATTAGGATGCAAGATACGACTAGGAAAGTTGAGGAGGTTGGGATTGTAACCGATTTCTTTTCTCACGTTTCTGTGGCTGCAATTCAGCTAACAGGCAGTTTAAAAGTCGGTGATACAATCCTAATTCAAGGCCATACAACCAGTGTGGAGCAGGTAGTTGATTCAATGCAGATTGAGAAGCAGTCAGTACAGGAAGCTAAAGCCGGCGATAATATCGGTATTAAAGTAAGCGAGCGCGTAAGAAAACACGATAAAGTACTGAAGGCTATTTGATTTTTAACACAACAGGTTTGCCGCCCAAATCCAGGTATACTTTATTATCAAGTATATTGATTACATAGGCCCCGTCTATAAATTCCCCTTTTCTAACCATTTCATCGTTTATCAGCGCTACCTTTTCGTTGTCCATAGTGACTACGCCGTTTAAGGCGAATCTTTCCGATGTTGTTTTTGTAGGCTTAGAAGAAGAGATCTGAACGGGTTGTTTTTGTTCTGAGGCAGAGCTGGCAATCTGTTTTTTGATTTGATTGGATAAAAGAGGGGCTGGAGAATAAAAAAGAGTGGTTAAGGCATAACTGCATCCCAATAGAGCCACAAGTATAAAGACGATATAGAGTTTTAATTTCAATTTTTCTCTGGGGTCCAATGTTGTCGTAAACTTAAGCTTATCTTGTGTCTTTTTTAGCGCTTCATAAATTATGCTCATTTGAGCTCCTGCATAGCTTTTTCAATTAGGGATCCATCGATCTCTTTTTTCTCCTCGACAAAAGCCGCTAAAAGAGCGCGGTCGCAGATAATATTTATCATCCTGGGAATCCCTTTGGAAGAATTATAGATTTGTCCTAAGGCATCACCATTAAACTTTAAGTCCCCGTTAGAGCCCGCAACATCCAATCTGTGTTTTATATAGTCTGCCAATTCTTCGTTGTCTAAAGGCAGGATATGGTATTTTACCGCTATTCTTTGGCAAAGTTGTTTTAGATTCGGTAGCTCCAGTTTTTCTTTAAGCTCAGGTTGGCCGACTAATATGATTTGTAGCAGTTTTTCTTTTGCAGTCTCAAGATTGGTTAGTAATCTGATTTGTTCTAACTGCGAAGGATCCAAGTTTTGTGATTCGTCAATTATCAATACGACATTATGGTTTTTTTGCGATTCTTTAATCAGAAAATTGTTCAAGTCAGAGACAAGCGAGACTTTTGATTTCTTTGAAGGGTAGATTCCGAAATCCTCTACGATAATATGCAAAAGTTCTAGAGACGAGAAGTTAGGATTTAAAATAAATGCGCTTCTAATCTTTTTATCAAGGCTATTTAATAGAACTCGGCAAAGGGTGGTCTTGCCCGTGCCTATTTCTCCGGTAATGGAGATGATTCCTTTTCTTTGTTCAATCCCGTAAATCATGTGCGAAAGGGCCTCTTTGTGCCTCTTGCTCATAAAGAAAAAGGAAGGGTCTGCCGTGACATTAAAGGGTTTTTCTTTTAATCCGAAGAAGGTTTCATACATACGTTACCAATTATATCATAATAGAGAGAATTGTAAAGCCGCAGAAAATTAAAGATAGTACAATCGAGAAATATGTTGAAAGATGCAAATATTTGTGGTATAAATAAAACACTTAAAGCCACGGGAATAGACCAAGGAACGTGGCTATGTATCTAGAAGATAAAAATAAAGACAAAAGAGTTTCTAGGCGTAAGGTCGTTTCTGCTTCTGTACGTTATGAAATGAAATCTACTAGGGAATTTGGTTCTGCTTTGGCATGTGATATCAGCGAGGGTGGTTTGAGATTGAATTTTAATAAGTTTATCCCCTCCAATACAGATTTTCTGTTACAATTGAATTTACCTTCCGCCGCAAAGGTTATAAATGCGGTGGGAAAGGTTATGTGGGCCCAGCGTATTCCGCATTCAGAAAGATATCAGCTGGGTATCAGTTTTAAAGAAATGCATGAAAAGCAAAGGACGGAGATTTCTGATTATTTGAACAGACTCCCAGAAAAGGTAATCAACCCTATCTAAGCAATAAGGAGAAAAACATGGCAGAACAACAGGCTACACAGGAGGTCTCTTCTAACTGCGCAGGTTGCGGTAAGCCAATGAAGAAGATCAAGAGATATTACCGTAACGGGAAATTTTATTGTACTAAGAAGTGTTTTCAGAAGAAGTCTAAAGCTAAAACAGAGGAATAAAAGACTATGCAACAAGTTCAAGAGAGAAGAAGGCATCCGCGAGTCAGCAGAAATATACCGTTAAAGATCAGCAGCGGCGAATTTGACATCGTTACTGAGACAGAGAATATAAGCGGCGCCGGGGCTTATTGCCGTTCGGATAGATATATCGAGCCGATGACTAAGCTTAAGATTGTGATATTGCTGCCGATTAAGCAAAGAAATAAAGTCTCTACCAGAAAAGTAGAATGTACCGGAGTTGTTGTCAGGACCGAGAATATCCTTTCTGATCCCAATACATTTAAAATCGCCATTTTCTTTACTGATATTTCTAGTAAAGATACTCAGAAAATCTCTGATTATATCCATCAGCACTTAAGCAAAGAAAACCTTGTATCGTAAGCCTAACATACCTTTTTTATATATTCCTTTCCGTTGGGCTATATAAAATAATAAAACTCCATGGGGATACCTTTTAAACCGCAAAAAGTAAAATTATTCTTTGGGTTTATTTCTAAAGATGAGGTTTTATTTTTACAGACTGAGCGGATACTCTTCAAGAAATTTGGTCCGATAGATTTTATGAGTAGAATGATTCCCTTTGATTATACCAGCTATTATAATGAAGAACTAGGCGATGGCTTAAAGAGAAAGTTCGTAAGTACAAAAAGATTAATTGCTCCCGAAAAACTTGCCGATATTAAATTATTTACGAATAAGATTGAGAATAAATTTTCTTTTCACAATAAAAGGAGGATTAATATTGACCCTGGGTATGTATCCGGCGGCAAGCTTGTTTTAGCGACAACGAAAGATTACTCACACAGGATCTATCTAGGAAAAGGCATATTTGCGGAGGTGACTCTTTTTTATCAAAACGGAAGTTTCCATCCTTTGCAGTGGACTTATCCCGACTATAGGACAAAAGATTACATCGAGATATTTAATCATCTATATAAAACATATATCGAAAGAACTAAGGTATGACAATGATCAAGAAATATATTATTTTTATTGCGGTTGTATTTTTATTCGGCGGATGCGTGTCAATCTATAATCCGGCGACGCAACGCAATGAATTTATTCTGATTGATACCGCAAGTGAAATATCTTTAGGCAGCACCATGTCCAAGCAGATAAATAGCGAAAGCAAGATTTCTAATGATGCGGCATGGAATGAAAGATTAAATAGAGCTGGCCAGAAAGTCGCACAAGCTTCCGATAGAAACGATATTAAATATCAGTTTTTTGTTGTTGAAGATGATGATTTAAACGCATTTGCTCTTCCCGGAGGTTTTGTTTATGTGCATAGCGCTGTTTTAAAGGAGGCTAACGACGATGAGTTGGCCTGTGTTTTAGCCCATGAGATTGGCCATATTGCTGCTAGGCATAGCGTCAAGAGATTGCAAGTGGTTTTAGGGTATCAGATAGTAATGAGTTTAGCTTTTAGCAAATCGTCGGCAGTGGATTTGTATAAGGCAATAAACGTGGTCTTTAACGTCGTCAGCTTGGGTTATTCTAGAGAGGATGAAAGGTTGGCAGATCGCTTAGCGGTAAAATACGCTTATAAATCCAATTATAAGCCAGAGGCCATGATAAGTTTCTTCAATAAGCTTAAGGCTCAATCAGGTCAGAGGGGAGAGAGCTATAACCTTGTCTTTTTAAGCTCCCATCCGCCTATAGATGAGAGAATAAATAATGTTAAGAAGGAAATTAGTTTGTTAGCAGTGACAAGCCAGCCTTAAAAATATTATTCTTTTTCTTTGCGAATAGGTGTATAATATTGTCGGTTATAACCCCAAGAGAAATAAGGAGAAAATATGAAATTAAAGGTTGAATTAACGTTTCCAGGGCAATTAAAAGACGAGCCAATAATTTATCACATCGGACAGAAATATAATATTATCCCCAATATTATAGAAGCGTCATTTTCTACCAAAACCGGCTGGGCCCTTTTAGTCCTGGAAGGGGAGCAGGCGGAGATAGATAAAGCATTAGAGTTTGTTAGGAATAAGAATATTGGCATTAATGTGGTTGGTAATGTTTAAAATATTGCTCTATGAAAAAAGAAATCGCGTTAAATAAGGCAAATAGGCTTATCAATAGCGGCGCGCTTATCCTGGTCAGCTCATCATATAAAGATAAAAACAACATCATAACATTAGCATGGAATAGCCCGTTGAGTCACAGCCCGGCTATTTTGGGTATCAGTATAGCCAAGACGCACCTATCAAGTGAATTGATAAAGCAATCAAGAGAGTTTGCAGTCAATATCCCCAACCT
>VGKH01000038.1 GCA_016867135.1 Candidatus Omnitrophota bacterium | reverse complement strand
CTGGGAAGGCACAGTGAATTTAAGCCTTCTTATATTAAATGACGGAGAACTCAAAGAGGCAAATATATCCCAATCTTCTGGATATAAGATTTTGGATGAGGCTGCTGTGGATGCCGTGATAAGGCAAGCTCCCTTTCCCTCCTTTCCATCGCAGGTAGAGCTCCATGAGCTTAATATAGAAGTTCCTATCGCCTATCGTAAGGGTGACTAATTAACTAAGTTTTATGGCAAAAGCAAAAATAATAGTCTGCTTTAGTATAAAAGGTGGCGTAGGCAAAACATTTATAGCCGCTAACCTAGCTGCTGCTCTTACCAGGGGAAAATACAAAAAAGTTTTGTTGATTGATTTTGACAGCTATGTCGTCGGGGATATGGCTAGGATGCTTGACGCCGCGCCTACAAAATCAGTAATTGACTTAATAGATTTATTTAAAGCCTCCAAGCAACCAACGAATATCCAGGATTTTCTTCTCCATGTAGCCTCGGGCGTTGATTTCTTGGCGGGTATATTACGGCCTCAGCAGGCGCCGAATTTAGACCCCGCCTATATAAAAGATGTTTTTAATCTTTTCCGCGAAGAATATGATTATATTATTGTGGATTTAGGCAGCGGATTCTCCGACCTAAATATTAGTATTTTAAATGAAGCCAACCTAATTTTATTAGTTGCCAATCCCGATGTGCTTTCTATTTCTCAAACTAAAGGGTTATTAGAAACATTACAGCTTTTGCTATTTCCCGTGAATATGGTGAAGATTATTTTGAACAGGGCGGAAAGTTTAAGCAGCATTAGCTTAAATGAAATACAGGTAGCCCTGCATAGCGAGATTATCGCCCAGATACCTTCCGAAGGCAAGGTAGTTATGGAGGCGGTGAATAGAGGCATCCCCGTCAATATTGTTAGCCCCCGCAGTAAAGTAAGCAGGGCCATCGAGAAATTCGCCGAGACGCTCACCAGCAAGCTCGATATTTTTATTGAACACAAAGACATCATTACCGCCCAGGTCAAGGGGCAGCCGGTTCAGAAATTAGATAAATTCTGGGAAAAGGCTTCTCATGGAGAAGCTGAAGGACGGGAAGGCGGGCAAAAAGACGACGATATCACTTCCTTAAAAAAGCGCATTCACCAACGTTTAATTGAAGAGCTTAATTTAAAAAAGTTGGAGCTGAAAATATTTAGCGAGCAGGCAAAGAAAGAGCTGCGGGAAAGAGGAGAAATGCTTGTTTCCAATATTTTGGGAGAAGAGTCAGGCACTTTTGTTTCTTCCGTTGAAGCCCGCCGCGAATTAATAAAGGAGATTCTGGATGAGGCGTTGGGATTAGGTCCCCTGGAAGAGCTTTTAGCCGATCCCGCCATAACCGATATAATGGTTAATAATATGAATGAGATCTATATCGAACGAAACGGAAAAATCGAACTGACCGAAAAGCATTTTACATCAGACGGACATGTCAGAACGACCATAGAACGCATCATTGCTCCTATCGGACGGCGCATAGATGAGTCGGTCCCCATGGTTGATGCCCGCCTGCCCGACGGATCGCGTGTCAATGCCATCATCCCGCCACTGTCTTTAACTGGGCCGACTATCACCATAAGAAAATTCAGAAAAGAGAGATATTCGACAGAGGAATTAATTTCCATAGGCACTTTAGATAACAGCATGTCTGAGTTTTTAAAGGCCTGCGTTGTTTCCAGAAAAAATATTATTGTCTCCGGAGGAACCGGAAGCGGAAAAACCACTATTTTGAATATTCTCTCGGCATTTGTGCCTGAGAATGAACGTATTATCACTATTGAAGATGCAGCCGAGTTAAAACTTGAACAGGGACATTGGGTTAGGCTTGAGTCCAGGCCTCCCAATATTGAAGGTAAAGGCGCTGTAATCATCAGGGATTTGTTTAGAAATACTTTGAGAATGCGTCCCGACAGGATTATCATCGGAGAGTGCCGCGGCCTTGAATCTTTAGATATGCTTCAGGCAATGAATACCGGCCATGACGGTTCAATGACTACAATCCATGCCAACTCCACTCACGATGTGCTCTCCCGTCTTGACTCCATGATTTTGATGTCCGGTGTTGAGCTTCCTGTAAGGGCCATACGCGAGATGATAGCCTCCGCAGTTGATGTCATAGTGCATACCGCCAGGCTTTCAGACGGCTCAAGAAAGATTTTACAGGTTACCGAGATTGCCGGCATGCAGGATGAGATGCATATTGGCTTAAAAGATATATTTTCGTTCGTCCAAAAAGGCATTGATAAAGACGGCAAGGTAATAGGCGAATTTAAACCTACAGGCTATATCCCCAGTTTTTATGATGATATCAGGGTCCGCGGCATAGACTTACCTGAATCGATATTCAAACCGTAATATCCCATGAAGATAACAAATATTACCCGCAATACGCTTTTGGCGGATAAGGCTGTCTTAGCCAGCAGTCTTTTCTCCAGAATGAAGGGCCTTTTGGGTAGAAGTCTTCTGGGGCAAAATGAAGCCTTGATTCTTAGGCCCTGTAACTCAATTCATACCTTTTTTATGCGTTTTTCCATAGATATTATCTTTTTAGATAGGACAGATAAGGTTGTCGCCCTTAAGGAGAATATGCCTGCATTTAGGATTACCTCAGTTTATCCTGGCGCCTGCCAGGCAATAGAACTACCAGCCCATGCCATTTTCCGCAGCAAAACCCACATAAACGACCAAATTCAAATGGAAAAATAGCTTATTTTAACCTAATTTTCCCTCAAATTTCCTTGGTTTTCTGATTCTATTTTCCCCTCGAAAATAGAATTACTTGACAAAAACCCAGACTATGTTATACTTTTAATCTGAATTGAAATTGGACAATATTGACTAATTACTTTATTATTAAGAAGTTATAATGTCCAAATTTTGATGGATAGCGAGGGATTTAAGAATGGGCGTTCCATATAAATTAGATATTAAAATTGCGGAATTTATTATTGCCCAAAAGAAGTCTAACCCAGGCCTTGGCTGCCGCAGTTTCGTGGGTTTGATAAAAGATAAATTTGGCTCAGAAATTTCAAAATCTACCATAAATGCGGTCATCAAAGAGTCGGGCTTAAGTAAGCGCGTAGGCAGGCCAAGGGGCTTTTCAAAGAGAGAAGCCGCCCAGGAAGAAAGAAAGCCGATTTCTTTTAAAGAATCACCCTTGAAATCAGCCCCAGTTTTTGATTTACTACCGGCAAAAAAGCTAGAGCCAGAGCCGCCGCAAACACTGCAGCCGAAAGAACCCTTACCGGAAAGACAAGAAAAGCCGATCATCCTGCCGGAGAAGAAGATAGAGCTTGAGAGAAAACCCGAAGCTCCAGTAGAGCTCAAAGCAGAAGAAACCAGGGAAACTACACTGCCAGAGGCTCCTAAACAAGAAGAAAAACCGCCGGCCAAGATTGAACAACTGGGGCAACACCTGAATACTGCGAAGCCAGAGTTTCCTAAACTAGAGGAAAAGCCTAAAGAAATCCCCAAAGAAGAGAAGCCCCCCAAGCCTCCGGTTGAGGCAAAGCCAATAGAGCCTGTCAGGCCAAGAGAGATAAAAAAAGAAAAAGCCCAGTTTGATATCGCTAAATTAATGCAGCCGCTTTCTGTGGACGAAGAAGCTATTATTGACTCCATGGGCGCCTTCTTCTTAAAAGCCGCAGAATTAGAGATATCCCCGACCTCGATTTTAGGAGAACTTGTAAGAGAAATCAATGGCAAATCCGACCCGGTAGACACAGAAATAAAAAGCAATGTTTTGTTATACATGCCGGCTTTCGGTATAGATAGCCCCGAGGCGCTGGATAAATATAAAGACACCGGGGGGCTGTGGCAACTGTCTTGTGCAAAACAGAGATTGGCTTCAAGTGATATATCCGATTTTTTTACCCAACTAAAAAATAACCCCCAATTATTTACCAAACTTTATTATGACTGCGATAAGAATTTTAAAGAGGCGCTCTATTTTAAGTTTATCCTTGCCGACGGGACTATCTTTCTGGTTGACGCCAGGCTTAAATCAATCTGGCAGGAGCCGAATATCCCGGATAACTTTACCGTGACCCAAAATAAGGCAAAAAAATATATAGACGATAGATTCGTGCAGATGTTCACAAAAGAAAAGCAGCCGGTTATCTTATTTAATGCGCCAAGCTACCGTTCTTTTGCCCCGGTTGTCTCGGAGTTTGTCCTTGCCATGGAAGACCTGCCTGCTAAAAGAATACTTGAGATAACTGCTATTAGCGTCAACAACCAGGAATTGGAAGCTTACAATAATATCGTTCCGGCAAAGAGGCATTTTATCTTTGGTTTCTGGCCTTGGCAGCAGGAGGCAAAGGATTTCTTAAAAGGCGATATCGGGGTGGTCAGGGAGTTTTATTTCGCAGAATTGGCCAGGCAGATTTATTATTCAGAAAAAAGCGTTGAGTTCCCCAAGCAAAGCGGCACAATGTTAAGCGCGGTATTCTTGAAGAATTCCGCATTCAGCTCGCCGCGCATGGGGCTACTTACCAATATCCCTGATCAGGCCATGCCTACTTCTGAGCTTATAAAATTTTATTTATTAAATTGGCCCAATTTTGAGGACACCTATCAGGATATTCTATCCAGTTCAGAAAGGCTTACTTACCGCGGCTTTGTCTACCCGGTTTTTGATGAAGAAGCCATGCCCAAAAGAGAGCAGGTTTATATACTGCCCAATTCGGCAGCCGAGCTAAAAGATAATCTAAAGATTTTACTTAACAATTTAAGCATCTCAGCTCAAAGGCATTTTTTCCCCTATGGCTACAGATTCGCTGATTTTTCCGCTATGCGCGAGCGCTTTTACAGCCTCCCGGGGAGGATGAAAAGAAAGGATAAAAACCTCTACATCAGCCTGCTTGTGCCCAAGAATTATCCCTACAGCAATGATTTATTTTATGCCGTAAGAAGAATAAACGAATCCAATATCACGGATTCATTCGGCTATAAACTGTGGTTCAAGGTTCTTTGAAAGATATAGAGAAAACGTTTTCTGTGGTTGGTTGTTTGCGCCTTGACATAGGTTTTCTATTATGTTATATTTTAAATGCACTTTGCGGCAGCGAGAAGGGCAATTCTCCGAGGTTAACCGGGGGAGCGCAAAGCCACGGGATATTAGCTCGCTAGCATAAATTTTAGAGTTTTGTCGCTTTAGAGGGGTCAAGAGCGGGAAAATATTAGCCGGGTTGTCGAAAGCCGATAAGTGGTTTTTGACAACCCGATTTTCATTTTTTCGTATCGGAATTGCAATGATTATTAAGTAACTGTAATTCGCCTTCGGCGAAAAATCCCGACCGCCCTTTAACCTTCGGTCTAAAGGGCGGGACCAGATAGGCAGTATTCCGATACGACCCCGCCCTTTTGATAAAAAGGGCGGCCCGAAGGGAGATAGCGCACGAACGAAGTGAGTGCCTATCTGGAAGGAGCAAATCATGTACCTTACGATAAATCGTCACAAAAAAGCCCAAATTGTATTAGAATACGTAGTTTTGGTTGCAATCGCTATAATTGCCATAATTGCAGTGGGCGGCCTTGCCAAGAAATTAAGAGATGGCAGCGGGGGGCCAGGCGATATCGGCCCTTTTGACATACATTTTCAGAAGATGGCCGGGCCGGCAGGAGGGTTAAATGGCGCTCCGTAAGATTAATAAACACAAAATAGCCCAGAGCATTATCGAGTTTACGCTGCTTTTCGCGATTATAGCCGCAGCCATAATGGTCACGCATAAATATGTCTATCGTTCAGTCAACGCGCGGTTAAAAAAGATACAGGAACATCTTTCACATACAAAATAAAGAAAGGGGGTGAAGAATATGAAGCGTTTTTCAAGAACAGGTCAAAGCGTATTGGAGTATACCTTGATTTTAGGTGTAGTTATTGCCGCGATAATCCTGGTTGTGTTTAAATCAGGTGGTATAAAAACAGGAGTAGAGAGCGCCTATGAAAAATCCGGAGATGCCGTTACTAACGCAGTAACCGATCTCTCTCATGGCGTGTTTGGCGGCGGCTCGTAAATCAACTCCAATACTATAACGATTGATGAGCTTAATTTTGCATTTCGCATAAAATATAAAACGAATGCAGTTAGCCAAGTGATGAAGGAGGGTAGAAAAAAATGTTGATACGATTAATTAGAAGCAGAAAAGCTCAGTCAACAGCAGAATACGGTATTCTGTTTGCGGCTGTTATCGCTATTGCTGCCGGCGCTCTTACCGTCTCGCTAAAAAACGCTGTCCAGGCAAAACATGATAAGAGCCTTGAATTCATGCTGGGCGCAGGCACCACTACATTACAAGAAGCGATTGAGGGACAAGAAGCTGGGTTAAAAATATACGCAACCGGCCAAGAGGTTCGCCAAACCACAAACGTCGCAGCAGGATATGTAGATGAGAAAGTAAGGTTAAAAGGCGGAGCTGAGGAATCGTTACAAAAGCAACAGACTGAAACTCAAGCCATCAGCTTTACCACTATAGTGGCAGGCACAGGCGGCTCGTAAGCAGTTTTTGAGAATTTTGTTTTAACAAATTAGGTTATGTTTTAGGGGTAAAAAATAAATTTGTAAGGAGGTCAAATGAAGACACGATTTATGGAGCTGAAAGCGAGCATAAATTGTTTGTCTGAATTTGACCCAGCACCTTTTATATATTCAAAATGTTTTTGTAATTTCCTAAAGACAAAAGTGAATACTAAAAAGGTGCTGGATTTAATTCGCGCAATTGACTTATGTCACTAACGCCTGCCTGACGGCAGGCAGGTTCCATAAGTCAAGCGCTCATTAAAGGAGGCGAAAAGACCATGAGATTACTAAGGAACAGAAGCGCGCAGTCGGTCATAGAATACGCCATCCTCTTAGCAATAGTAATTTCGGCATTCCTGCTTTTGCAGGGCATTGTTAAAAGAGGCGTATCAGGCGGTATAAATGACGCTGCTAGCAGAATGGGAGAGCAGTATTCTGTAACCAGCACTGCTTATAGGGAAAAAAGAGAAATGACAGGTGCAGTTGATCAGGTTATCACTGAAGAAACAGGCACATCAATGTCAGATACTACTCTTACAGGAATACTGACGGCTACAGGAGGTGCAATACATGCTGATAGCGTAAAAGGCTCAGTTGATTTAGGCGCCCATAATATTACTCAGCGGCTTAATCAGAATTTTACTTCCACTACAGAGAGTAAGACAGAGGGAGCCAAGCAGGAAAAGTATAAATTCAGCGATGCGCAAGATCACACCGTTGATGATTTTGCTTTGCCAGGCTCTAGCTAAACAAGTAGCAGTGGCTAAAAAGGTGACAGAAAATAGCAGCGGTAAAATTTAACGCTTTAAGAAGAAAATTTTTCGGAAGAAGGAGGAAAAAAGTGTTTTTAAACCGGACTCTGCGTGAGGCGCAAAGCATAATTGAATACGCAGTGCTTCTGGCAGTGGTTTTGTCTGCAATTTTGCTTTTGCAGACCATTGTGAAAAGAGGCTTCTCCGGAGGCCTAAGAGAAGCCTCTGATAGGATGGGAGAACAATATTCTCCCACCAATACCACGATGAGGACAAGGCGCACCATGGATGGCGACCAGTTTATCAATGAAGAGGTCAATACCAGAGTAGCCGCAGACGGCCAGCCCGGTATGGACACGTTTCTTCCTATGGTTCCGGCTTTTGGCTATACGCCAAAATATGTTGGCGACCTCGGAGCCTACAACTACACCGAGAGATTAGACCAGAAGCATACTTACATCCAAGAGGAGAAAACAGATTCTGCCTCTAAAGAGCTGTTCAGATGGGATGAGATTGATGCCGCGGGAAAAACCTGGCCAGACTTTCCCGATCCTTTTACTATACCGTAAAAGGGACTTTAGGGTTCGGTAACGCCTGCCCGGCAGGCAGGTATCGGTTAGGGTAACGGCGGCGTAAAAATAAATACGAAAGACGTAACCGATTGACGAAACGGGCATCGTAACCGTAGCCCCTGCCTGACGGCAGGCAGGCAAAGACGAAGATGGGACAATCAAGGTAAACGATATGTGCAGAAAAAAACGCAAAATAGCCCAGAGTTTAATTGAATATGCTGTGCTGCTTTGTCTGGTAATCAGCGCGATACTGGTGATGTCAGCCTATATCAAAAGGGCTTATTCCGGCAGGATTAGATCAGATGCCGACAGTATCAGTTCCAGGTTATATTCTCCCAAACATACCACAAGTAAAATTGAGACCACGTCTACAACCGTAAGCGAAAGTTGCACCGGAACAAATTGTGCGGGCGTTGCAGTCCCTTATGGGGTTACTGCCGAGTGGTCAAACAGCACTGTTACCTTTGACCACAAAGAGGCGGTGGATGCTTTTGCCAAGGATGAATAGTATTTTCCAGAGAGAGCATATGTTATTAAAAACCAAAGGCTATAGCATTGCAGAATGGGCGCTGATGTTAGGCGTGGTAATCGGAGTTATCGCCCTCGGCCAGGAGGTAATCAAGAATTCCCTGGAGAGAAAAGCCTTGCTTACCGCCCAGTATCTTGTCTGGGATAGCTTAGAGGAAGAGCCATTCGAAGAAGATTTAGAGGATTATGACTCCAGCCGCACCAAGACTTGGTCCCGCGATGCCAAGAAGGCTATCCAGCTTGAAAAACACTCCGGCGAAGTCAAGTCGGTGATGGATCCGGCAGCAAGTCAAAGAATATCCAAAAGCGTCAATATCAGCGTTGCCGGCGACATGGTGGGAGAAGGAGATAAAGCTCCTGGTGTTGCGGATATGGAGCAACATTTTTTAGACAAGGTCCCGGTTGAGTATAAAGAATTACCTTAATTATTTGTTATTATGATGAAAATGAAAAAGTTTACAAAAATAAATAAAGAAATGGCAGAAATCCCGAGACTCCCTCGAGTCTGCCCAGGAGAAGCCCCGTCGGAGCAAGCGGATTTTAAAAAAGACCTAATTAATTCTCCGACGGGGCTTGCCCCGACGCCAGAATGCCACGTCAGAGAGGATGTGGAATGGCATTCTGGGTCGGGATTCCGACCTCCGGGGGAGCGTCGGAACCATAAAGAAAATCCCAGGGCCGTAAAGCCGTGGATTTTCACCATGAATAATTATTCCAATAAATCAATACGCCATAATTTGGCCCAAGCCCCGTTAGAGATACCACAGTCTGCAAGAAAAAGTTTTCATAATAACCATAGGAGATCATCCATCTTTGCAAGAGACCGCAGGCCTGCCTCGAAAGTTTTACTAATTAAATCCATATCTCTAACGGGGCAGGCGGCATTAGAGGTGGCTATATTGGGGAGTTTGATTTTGGTAGTCTTGTCTACGCTGCTTACCTACGGTCAACGCTTTGACGCCCAGCAGGATATGAAGATGGAGGCATTCCGTAAAGCCCTCAACCGTTCCTATGCCAGGAACGCCGCGGTTAGCTACACCTTAAACAAAGATAAACGTTATTATAATTTAATGGCCGGATATGGCGAAGGGCAGCCTTCCCGTTTGTCAGCTTCGGCTTCGGTGATGTGGCAGAAGGGCGCGGCAGGCTGCCGAGAAGGCACGGAGGTCGGCGGAAAAACATGTAAAAACTCTAGAGAAGACAAGACCGCTCAATCAAGTTTTGCTTATTATGAAATAAACAATCAACTTATAGGAAGAGAAGACCCGGATGTGTTTGGTGATGATATCATGATACCGCGTTATCCCAAATTAACCAAAAGCTATACCGAAGAGGATGACGACGAAGGTACGACCATGAAGGTTCCTGCTGGCGTTTGGCAGGAAGTGTCAAGAAGGAAAACCAACCAAACCAGCAAATCTACCAAGCAGGAACGTCCAGGAACCACTTCCACAATAGACAATAGCCAGCAGTTGACTTTAAATGAGAATGTTTATACCAAGGCTTCCTTACGTTATGATAGGGCTACCACAAATGCAACAAGAGAAGATATACATGTCCCTGTTTATGTTTATGAAGGAGGCGGTTACTCCTATGGTGGTAATGACTATATTATCATGACGCCGCCCGAAGCCAGACAAGGCGCATATTACAATTCACAGAACAATCGCATAGAATATGATCCTGAAGTACGCGAGGATGCGGCAGTCACAAAAAACAGAAACTGGCGGACAATTTTTTAATTAATGGTATAATGAATATGATAAACTCGAAACCCTAAATATGAATAAAACCCTAAACCCTAAACCCGAAACCCTAAATAAACTCAAAACACAAATTTTCCAAACCCAAAACTTATGTTTTGGGTTTTATGTTTTGGATTTTGAATTTGTTTCGCCTGCCTGCCGTCAGGCAGGAATTTAGTGTTTAGGATTTAGAGTTTAAATTTAAAATATAATGACTAATAAAAAAGAAGGGGCAAGGATATGAAGATAAGTCCAAAACTCGGCCAGTCGATTTTAGGTTTTGTCTTTGCATTTATTATTATCGCCGCGATGGCGGTGGGCCTGACGCGCGTATGGGTGTGGTTTAATGTTAATTACGGCGTGCGCCAGGTGAGGTATCAGGAATCCCGGACTGCCGCCACAGCCAAATGGGGAAGCTCGGGAAGCGGCAACGCATATTTAAGTCAACAGATTAACAGGGAATTATACAAGTCTCTTGATTTGGACGACGAATGGCTTTTTAAAGGCAAAGCTACGACAGAGGTCCCCTATATCCTTCCTGATATTGTGAGCCCCATAAGCGCTGCGGCTCTCTGTGCTAACCAGTGTCCTGAATGCGTCCAAAAACGTATTCCTGAAGGGTGCGATTGCACAGCTGACGGTTGTGAATGTATTTCAAACCCTAACTGCGTATGCTTTATGCAGTGTATGTGCCGTGCATCAATTCAGCTGAGGCTGGATGCTTACGATTTAAATATACAATCTCTGAAGGAAACAGCCGCCGGCATGCGACAGGAAGCAAGAAAATTGGAAAAGAAAGCCGAGGAATGCGACGATCCCTGGGAGTTTTGCTGGTGGGGTGGTTTCGGCGTGCCGGCGAAAAAACTCAAGCAGGCAGCAGGTAAATTGAGAGGCCAGGCAGAAGGCCTATGCTGTGGTTGGTGTGACCATTGCGGTTGCAGCGGCAAAACATGTCCCGAGTGTGAGGGCTGCGTGCCCAATTCCAAAGCGGCTTTGCTCGCTTGGCAAAAATCAGAATTAGAGGCTTGTTGTAGGACTGAGACTAAGACAGAGATGGAACTTTGCTTTATGGATATAGCTGCCCGTCAGTGCCCTGCTATCCGCGATGCAAACGTTGCCTTCTGGGATGAGGCAATTAGAGTTATACAGGGCGACATCAATTTAACCACAGCTATCCGAGATAGGATCCCCGGCGAACAAAATAATTACTGCCCAAAGTGGGCGCTCTTAAGATGTAAATACACTGATTGCCGGCCGGGAGCTGAGTTGTTCTGCCAACAAGAGTGTGAAAGTTACGGACATACCGAGTGTACCACTAGATGTGATACCGACTGTACGGCAGAATGCACTTACGCCGATCCAGTTCCTCCTGGAGATCCGCCAGGGATTCCCTATCTACACGAAGATTGCTATGCTCCCTGCATGTTTGATTGTTTGAATCTTCATTGTAACCATGTTTGCCCGGGATGCGATTGGTATGAAGAGTTTTATAATTATTGCATGACTAATACCTATCCAATCTGCGTGCAGGATAAAATAAACGCATGCGGCAACGCAGAATGT
>VGKH01000037.1 GCA_016867135.1 Candidatus Omnitrophota bacterium | reverse complement strand
GGGATTTTTCAAAGAAGTTTTTTCTTATTGCGATGAAGATATACAAAATTACCTTGATTTGAAAGTTTTAGATGTGCATTATAAGATTTTTTATCCCAGCGGAGAGATCCTGACTATTCATCGGGATAGCAACAGGACCAAAGAGGAATTAGAGAAATTTGAAGCGGGAGCTGCCAAGGCGTACGATAAGTTTATAGCGCACACCACCGATATATACAGAATAGTTGAGCCATTGCTCTATAAGTGTTTTACTCCTAACGCGCTAGTCAATCCTCACTATTGGAATTTATTGGGAAAACTCAAGATAGGCCAGTCTTACTGGCAGCTGGCCAAGAAGTTCTTTAAAAATGAGAATTTGTGTTATGCTTTTACCTTTGAAGCCATGTTTATAGGAGTCTCGCCTTTTAATACTCCCGCCTTTTATAGCGTAATTACTTATGCTGACCATGTCCAAAAGATTTTTCATCCGATAGGAGGGATGTATCAAATACCCAAAGCATTGGAGAAGTTATCTAAGAAATTTGGCGCGAAAATCACATATAATTCAGAAGTAAACTCAATCAGGAAAAAAGACGATGATTTTATCTTGCAATTTAGTAATGGCGAAGTTAAGGCCGATAAAGTTGTGGTTAATGCAGATTATGCTTATGCCCAAAGCGAGCTTCTGAAAAGAAGAATCCCTGATTATAAATATTCTTGTTCGGTTTATCTTATGTATTTGGGGATGAAAAAAAAGATAAAAGGTCTGGAGCATCATAACCTATTTTTTGCCAAGGACCTGAAGAAAAACTTAAAACAGATATTCGATGAAAAGGTCGTGCCTGAAGATTTTTCATTTTACATCCACGTTCCTACGGTTACAGATAGTAGCCTTGCCCCAGAAGGTAAGGATATATTATACATTCTCGTTCCGGTGCCAAATCTGAATAATTTTAGAGATGATTTTAGCAGGCAAGAAGAACGGATAAGAAAAATAATCTTTGATAAGATTAACAGGCTTTTGGGGATAAAAATAGAGGATTTAATTGAGGTGGAACATAAGTTTTATCCCGAAGATTTTATCAAGCGATATAACGTTAAATACGGGGCAACCTTTGGCTTGGCGCATACGCTGATGCAGAGCGCATTTTTTAGGCCGGCAAATCTTGATTCTAGATTCAAAGATTTGTATTGTGTGGGTGCTAGCACTCAGCCCGGAGGGGGGCTGCCTCCGGTTATCGCAGGTTCCAAGATAGTAGCCGATTTGATTACCGCAAGGGACAAAAACAAATCTTAGTTATTCAGGTTTTTAATAAAGTCTACAATTTCTTTAGTAGTATAGTCCGGAGTTGAAGCTCCCGCCGTAATTCCTACAGTGCTTATATCTTTAAACCAAAAAGTCTTGATATCATTTTTTGATTGAATCCAGAAACTTTTTTTGTTCAGTGATTTTGAAATCTCATATAACCTTTTCGTATTAGCGCTGGTTTTTGAGCCGATAATAATCATAATGTCGTTTTCTTTAGGCATAGTTTTTATTTCGTTTTGTTTTATCCGAGTCGGATTGCAGACGGTATTAAAGAATTTCAAGTCTTCAATATAGTTTTTTAAGATACTTACTAATTTAATAACTTTTTCAATATTCTGAGTTGATTGTACTACAACGCAAGCTCTTTTAACTTTCTTAATTTTGCCATAAGGAATATTATTTATTGAATCAATGATTATTGGTTTTGTTTTTATCTGGCCGATGATTCCTTTTACCTCATCATGCTTTTTGTCTCCAATAATAATTGGTTTACAATTCATTTTCTCCATTTTTCTAACAATATTATGGATTCCCCTAACCATAGGGCAGGTCGCGTCAATAATTTTGTAGCCAAACTTATTTGCTCTATCAACAGTATCTCTTGATACGCCGTGAGCGCGTATTAAAAGAACCTTATTTTCTCCCTTTTTTAGGCGTTTCACTTTTCTGATGCCAGCATTCCTAATCGCTTTCACTACTTCTTCGTTATGGACGATATCCCCCAGCATCTCAACATTCTTTTCATTTTTAGCGGTTTTAAGAGCGATATCCACAGCTCTTTTTACCCCAAAACAAAATCCAGCTGATTTAGCGATATTGATTTTCATAAACGATTCCTTTTTAGCAGAATTTCGCCTGTTATATAGGTTTTTCTTGCCAATGTTACCGTAGCTCTTTGTGAGAAAATATCGTATTTATTTCTTTCTATAGAAGTCAGTATTTCGGCATAGAGCTCTTTCATCACATATACTACAAGGCGGGAGGCGGTATCGTCAATCATTTTAATCCCAGAGTTTGCATCGGCATAATATTGTTTGGCTCGTTGGATCTGGAATTTCATTAAATTAATAAAATCATTATCGATTATTTGTTTTAAGATATTGTTTTCGCTTACATTAAATTTAGCCATTTCATCAGCCGGCAAATAAATTCTGTTGCGCAAGAAATCTTCATTGATGTCCCTTAATATATTGGTGAGTTGCATTGCGACTCCTAGTTTGACGGAATATTTTTCAGCTTCCGGGTTGGCATAGCCAAATATTTTTAGCATTATCAGTCCGACGACGCCAGCAACCTTGTAGCAATAATTATATAATTCTTCAAAATTCCGGTAGCGGTTCTTTTCTAAATCCAGCTTCATTCCCGATAATAGTTCATTAAAATATTCTTTCGGAATTTTATAATTGTTAACTGTTTTTCTAAAAGCCAATAACAAATCTTCGCTCAAATTACTATTACTGTAGGCAAGTTGGATATCTTGCGCAATTTTATTTAAAGCAGCCGCATTTAAAAGATTGCTATGGTTATCAACGCTATCGTCGGTTATCCTGCATATTGCATAGATAGCATAAGAAGCGTATCTTTTGTCTTTAGGTAGGGACCTTGAGGCAAAATAAAAAGTTTTAGCGTATTTTTTTGTTATTTTCTCAGCTTTTTTGAAGCCTTTTTGTAAAGAGGCACTTTTGCTAGCTTGATCCATGGTTTTTATTTTACACCTAACAACATATAAGGCAAATTAAAATCTTTTGTTTACAATATAGCCAAATATAGATTACAATAGCTTGTATGTCTGAATATATGCTGGTTTTAATATTATCTATAAGCGTGCCGCTTGTCCTAAGTTTTTATCCGCCTTTAAAAATTTACAGAAATATTAAAGGGCTTTTTTATAGTATCGGATTGATTCTTTTGATTTTCGGCTTTTGGGATATTTTTGCCACTTGGCGTAGCCACTGGTATTTTAATCCCGAAGGTGTCTGGCCGATTCGAATAGCAAATCTGCCCTTGGAAGAAGTCTTGTTTTTTGTGGTTATCCCGTTTTGCTGCATTTTTACCTGGGAAGTTATCAATTATATCAAGCTAAGGATAAAATGAAAGAATATACAATATTGGCTGTATTATCGGTTTTCTTTACTTTAGTAATAGACAGAGCGTTAAATATCAGAGTGCTAATCCGTAAAGAATATTACATTTTTTTGTTTGTTATTTTGTTCTTCAAGTTTTTAGTTAACGGCTATTTAACCGGCAAAGAGATAGTCATTTATAATCCGGTTTTCTTTTTAGGCATAAGAATAGGTAGCATTCCCGTAGAGGATTTTTTCTTTGGCTTTAGCATGATAACATTAACGATAATATTTTGGGAATATTTTAAGAGGAGGGCCAGATGCTGAAAAAGTTGATTATTATGGCGGCATTGCTTTTTTGTTTTTCTTTATCTTCTTATGCCTTGGATTGGAAAGCCATCCACGAAAAATCTGATAGTTTGAATTCTTCCCAAGCGCAAAAGATTTATGAAAAGAATCAAAATTCTTTAGAGAATTTATATATTTTAGGTTTAGCCTATCTGAATGAATATAAAAATATGGAAGCAGAGGATGTCTTCTATAAGATGCTCAAGCTAGATCCGGATTCCAAAGAAGCCCAATGGGGAAAGGCAGAGATATCAAGAAGAAAACGAGATCATAAATCAAGCAAGGAAATATTAGAGCAACTTATTGATAAATATCCCGAATACGTTCCTGTCTCTATAAGTTTAGCCTACATTAGATACATCGATAAGAATTTTGATGCCACGGTTGATTTGGCATACAAGGTGGTCAAAATGGGGCAGGATAAGGTTGATCTGAACAATTTTGTGCGCGCTCATTGTTTAGTTGCAGGGGCAAAGGGGATGATTGCCCATTATGGAGGGCCGTTATCAAAAGTTGTGAATGGCAGAAGTGTGCTTCCCTACTTAAAAAAGGCGGAGAAACTGCGGCCTGATTCCCCGGCAGTATTATTTGGCCTGGGCAGTTATTATTTGTTGATTCCCGCGGTTTTTGGCCGGGACATAGATAAAGCAGAACAGTATTTATTAAAGGCGATTAAAATCGACCCCAATTTTGCTGATATTTATGTGCGTCTTGCGCAGGTAGAGAAGTTCCGTAAAAATTACGATAAATATAATGAATATTTAAGCAAGGCCTTGAGTCTGGATCCATTAAATGAATTAGCTCGTGACATAAGCCAGGGAAAGTGCGAATTTGTCTGCCTTGCGCATGATAAATAATCTATACGACAGAATTTGAATAGTTTATTAGGGTATTTTTATATTGAGGATTTATCTTTGAGGTGCAAAGTAGGTTTAAGGCTAACTTTTTTAATCTTTTGATTTCTTTTCTGGCATGTTCAAGCGCGCCAGATTCTGCGATAACCCTCCGCATTTTTAGTAGGTCAGCATTAGTTACTTTTCCTTTTGACAAAGTTCTTTTTATTATTTTTTTATTTTTTGTATCTGAATTCTTAAAAGCATACCATATTAGGATAGTTTTTTTTGCCTCTTGTAAGTCAGAAAGGGTAGACTTGCCGATTTTCTTTTCATCCCCGAACATGCCCAGGATATCGTCTTGTATCTGGAATGCCCGCCCAAGATAAATCCCGAATTTAAAAAGGTTATTCACTTCGCTTTCTTCGGCTCCGGCAAGTATCGCTCCTGTCGCCAGGGGCGTAGAAAAAGTATAGCGCGCAGTTTTGTAATCATAAATTTTATCGATATCTTGCTTAGTTACTTTTTCAATAGTTGTAGCCCCAATTAAAAGTTCGATAAATTCTCCGCTTCCGGTATGAATAGCCGCCTCAATGAATTTCTTTAGGGCTTTTTCCTTGCGTTCCATATTTTCGTTTATTGACAGGAAGGCGTTGATTGCCGTCGCATACATAACATCTCCAACCACGATGCTTAAGTCTTGTCCGCTAAATTTTATATTTTTATAATCTTTTAAATATTTATTGAGCAATTCATGCATTGAAGATTTGCCTCTACGCGTTGCCGATTTATCGATTATATCGTCGTGGACCAGCATAAAGTCATGGAGGAGTTCGATAGAGAGGGCGCTGGTATAGAGGTTGGCGGCGACTTTCTTAGCGTAGCCAAGATATCCGATTACAAAAAGTATCGGCCGCACGCGTTTGCCGTCTCTTAAGACAAAATCTTTTATGCATCTAAACAAAAGAGGGGAGATTTTGCTTATAGAGTAAAGTTTGTCGATTCTTTGTATAAAAGTCTCTAGATTTTTGTCGATATTATTTTTTATTCGGGAAAGCATGGATTTATGATATCATATTATATTATTTGAAGCAATAAAATATAGACTGCAAATAAGGCATGGACAAAAATCTAAGTATATCAAGATTTGTTAGGGCGTTGAGGCTTCCATTCACCACTGCAAGCGCATTTCCTTTTATAGCTGGTTCGCTTGTTGCCAAAGAAGTTTTTCAATTGCTTCCATTTTTGTTGGGATTAACCGCTGCCGTTTCAACCCACTTGGGAGCAAATCTCATCAATGATTACGCTGATTCTAAATACGGCACAGATTGGCAGGATCGGAAATTCTATAATTTCTTCGGCGGCTCCAAGCTAATTCAGGAAGGGAGTCTGTCTTTAAGTTTTTATTTTGGTCTGGCAATGGTTTTTTTTGCGGTATCTTTTTTAAGCGTTACAATTCTAGCTTTTTTATTTAAAAGCCCTTTGATTATTGGTTACTATATTTTGATATTATTCTTGGGTTTTTCCTATTCACATAGACCTTTAGCTTTTTCATATCATAGGTTAGGAGAAATAATCATTTTTATGCTTTTTGGTCCCGCAGCGCTTATGGGCGGGTATTTTATCCAGACGCAGGTTTTTCCCGATCTAAGGAGCTTTATTCTATCGCTGCCTTTCGGGTTCTTTACTACCGCTATTTTATTCTCTAATGAAATCCCGGATAGACAAACGGATGTAAAATCCAATAAGTTCACTTGGGCGAGTATCGTTAGCTCATCCAAAGGCTTTATAATTTATCTTGCAATAATATTTTTAGGGTATCTATCCATAATTTTAAATATTATTAAGGGATATTTAAGTTGGTTATCTTTGTCCGCTTTAATTTTTCTAGTACTTTCTCTTAAGGCAGCGAATATTTTAAGGCGGTATCATAGCGATAAAATGATGCTAATAAATTCTTCTAAGTTGACTATTGCGGTGCAGACTTTAGTTGGTTTGGCAATAATTTTGGGCATACTATTATGAAAAAAGTAATAATTATCGGTGGCGGTTTTGCGGGAATTAGTGCACTCAATAGGTTACGGCGATTTAAGAATCTCGCGGATATTACACTTATCGACAGAAAAGATGAATTCAATTTTCTCCCTATGCTTCCTGATATTATCGGCAGGGGCATCCATCCAGAGTTGTTGGCATTTAAACTTGATGACTATTGTAAGAAAGTGGGGATAAAATTTATAAAGGATGAAATAGCAAAGATAGATTTAGAAAAGAATATTATTTTTTCTCGGGATAACAGTTTTCCTTACGATTATCTTATTGTAGCTTCTGGATCGCAAACAAACTTCTACGGAAACGAAGCGGCTAAAAAATATAGTTATAAATTGGACAGCACCGAGGATGCGGCCAATATTTTAGAACAATTAAGCGAGAATATATTTGATGCATTTATAATCGCAGGTGGCGGCTATACCGGAATTGAGGTCGCGACTAATTTAAGAAGGTACTTAGACCGAAAAAAGATTAATAAAAGGATAGTTATTGTCGAGAGAGCGCCAAGCATTCTGGGTCTGCTTCCGGAATGGATGAAACAATACGTTAATAATAATCTCAAGAAACTTAATATAGATATTTTGACTAATGTTACTCTGGATAAAATTGAAATAGATAAAGTATTTTTATCAAATAAAGATGAGCTCGAAAGAGCCATGCTTATCTGGACGGCGGGAGTCAAAACCGCAGATTTTATTTTTAATTTAAATAAAGATAAAACACCTCAAGGTAGAATAAAGGTCGATGAATTCTTAAGAATCACGAATAATTGTTTTGTTGTTGGCGACGCGAATACTTTTTCCTATAAGGAAAAGCCTTTAAGGATGGCGGTGCAGTTTTCGATATTCCAAGGAGAGTTAGCAGCCATTAATATTATAAAAAGTATTAATGGGTCAAAATTGATAGCATATAAACCTATAGATTTAGGGTACGTCATACCAATGGCAAATAATGTTTCTTGCGGAACTATCCTAGGAATTAATTTCCGCGGCTTAATAGCTACTATGCTTCATTATTTTATGTGTATATATCGCAGCCGTGGTTTTAAAAACAGATTGGGAGTTTTAAAGGCATTATTACAATGAGAATTTGGGATATTGATCCAAGAAAATTATGCCGAAATCATCTGCTCGGCGAGCATAGAGAGTTGCATGCCATATGGGTGATTTTGACTAAAGGCAAAAAAGGGTATGCCCATCATCCGGAAACAAATAGATGGAGAGGCAAGTTAAATGCCTTGTATCTTAGGCATAGAAAATTAGTTGCGGAAATGACTAGAAGAGGTTATCTGCATAAAAGCGGTCTCGATGCCAGATTAGCTAAAGGCAATCATCTTCAGAGAGAATATGTCGATTCTTTTGATAAACAGATAAAAATCTTGAGAAATAAAAAGTGCGCCTGCAAGGTCTAGTTTTAATTTCTTGAAAATAAATTAGCTATGTTATAAAATGTGCTATAGTAGATTTTGGGAATTGTATGGCTAAAGATAAGAAATCCATAGGACAATTATTGGTTGAAGCAGGGGTAATTACCGATGATGAATTGGTTAACGCCCTGCGCCAGCAGGAAAAATCCGGCGGCTTCTTATGCGAAAACATAATCAAGCTCGGTTTTGCCACGGAGGATAGGATCTTGCCGGTCTTATCAAAACAGCTGGGTATTGATTACGTTAAGTTAAAAGATGTAAGCATAAACAAAAATGTTGTCAAAAATGTTCCCGCCAAGTTCGCCTTGCATTATAAATTGATGCCATTAAAAATCGAAGGCAAGGTTTTAACCATAGCCCTGACCGAACCCACAAACATGAATGTTATCGATGATATAAAGCTGCTTTTAGGTTTGGATGTTTGTCCTGTGTTGGCCAGCGAAAAAGAAATCACAGAGGCAATCCGCAAATATTATGGCGTGGGAGCAGAGACCCTGGAGAAAATCATCGATGAGCAGGGGTTGAAAGAGGAGAAGGCGTCTACTACCGAAGATATTGATAAGCTTACCGCTGACGCCACCATAGGAAGATTCGTTAATCAGATTTTGCTTGAAGCCTATAAAGACAGGGCTACAGATATACATATTGAACCTTTTGAAAAAGAGCTTAGGATTAGGTATCGTATTGACGGTATTTTATACGATGCCAAAGTTCCCGACGAGATCAGGCATTTTGAATCAGCGATAATTTCCCGCATAAAAGTTATGTCTAATCTTAACATCGCCGAAAAAAGGCTTCCTCAGGATGGCCGCATCAAAGTTAAAGTGGGAAACCAGGATCTAGACTTAAGAGTTTCCATATTGCCGACGCCTTTCGGCGAAAGCGCCGTAATAAGAATTTTAAGCTCGGGCATGATTCTTAGCCTTTCAGACCTGGGGCTTTCCAGGAAAGATTTAGACGAATTGGATTTGTTAATCAAAAAACCCCATGGCATTATCTTTGTTACCGGCCCCACCGGCTCGGGCAAAACCACGACTCTTTACGCGTGCCTTTCTACGATAAATAAAGTGGATAAGAAGATAATTACAATCGAGGATCCTATTGAATATCAGCTAGGCGGCGTAACACAAATCCAAATTAGCCCGCAGATCGGATTAACTTTTGCCCAAGGGTTGCGCTCTATGCTTAGACACGATCCCGATATCATGATGGTAGGAGAGGTAAGAGATTTTGAAACCGCCGAAATAACAATTAGAGTGTCCCTGACAGGTCATCTGGTATTCTCGACACTGCATACTAACGACGCGGCAAGCTCAGTGACTAGGCTTCTTGATATGGGAATAGAGCCGTATCTTATTTCCAGTTCGGTGGAATGTTTTATCGCGCAAAGATTAGTGCGTTTAATCTGTCCAAAGTGCAAGGTTCCTGTTAGGCCCAATGTTGAGATATTAAAAGAGCTGGGTATTTCAGAGACGGAAATCTCTGGGCTAGAGCTTTTTGAAGGCAAGGGTTGCGATGATTGTAAGTTTACCGGATACAAGGGAAGGACGGGGATATACGAATTTTTATTGATAAACGATTCCCTCCGCGATATGATTTTGGCTCGCGAACCAGCAAATAAAATAAAAAATAAGGCTGTAACTTTTGGCATGAGGACGTTACGCGACGACGGCTGGGATAAGATAAAGAGAGGCCTTACAACACCTACCGAAGTTTTACGCGTTACCCAACAAGAATAATCCTTCCTATAGAAAATAAATTAAACTTACTTAATTTGTCTTGAAAACGCAAAATAGCTATGATAAAATCTAAAAATAATATAAACCTATGCCAAAATTTATCTATAAAGCCAAGTCTGGCCCCAGGGATATAGTCGAAAGCACGATCGAAGCAACCGATCAGGACGAAGCGGCAAGAAAAATCAATCAACTTGGCTTTTTTCCTTTAGAGATAAAAGAAGAGAAATCCGTCTCAAAAAAGAAACAGGATTTCTCTTTTTTGTTTTCTAAGAAAATCAAAGCTAACCATATCGTTATTTTTACAAGGCAACTTTCTGATTTACTGGATTCGGGCTTAAGTATTTTTCAGGCCATGGAGTTGGTAGAAAAACAGACGCAGCATCAGTATCTAAAGAAGATTGTTTTAGAGGTCAAGAATTCCATACGCGACGGGGATAGCTTATCGGTTTCCTTGGCTAGGTATCCTGGCATTTTTGATGCTTTCTATATCAATATCGTGAAATCCGGGGAGCTCGGAGGAAATTTAAGCTCAGTTTTAAGAAGGTTGGCGGATTTTAAAGAGAAAGAAGAAGATGTAAGATCAAAGATCCGTGCCAGCCTTGCCTATCCAATTTTGATAGCCGCAATAGGAGTTTTGACAATTTTTATTTTATTAACCTTTGTAGTGCCTCGTCTGGTATTAATGTTTACCGAGATGTCGCAGAAGCTTCCCTTACCAACACTATTTTTGATTAACTTAAGTAATTTCTTTTCAAATTACTGGTGGCTTATATTTATTATTTCAGGCTTGGTTATCTTGTATTTTAAAAAGCTTAAAGGTTCCAAGGAAGGCAAGCTAAATCTTGATAGGCTCAAGATAAGCCTGCCTTTTTTCGGGGAACTTATTAAGAAAAGCCAGATTGCGCATTTTGCCAGGACCTCGGCTACTTTGTTAGATAATGGCGTAACTTTGATGCAGGCCATGGAGGCGGTTTACGGTATTTTAGATAATGAGGTTTTGCGTGTAGATATACTTCGTATGCTTAAAGATGTGAATGACGGAGCCAGCCTCACTAATACTATGTCTAAGAGTAAATATTTTCCAGAGGTGGTGGTTAATCTTGTGGCTGTCGGCGAACAATCCGGAAGCCCTGAGAAATCTCTTTTCAAGGTTGCAGAATCTTTTGAACGTCAGACCGACAGCATGATTAAGATTATGACTTCACTTATTGAGCCGGTATTGATTCTTATCGTGGGATTAATCGTAGGTTTTATTGTGATTTCCATGCTTTTACCGATATTCCAGATGAATTTAATTGTTAGGTGAAGCCACAACTTACGGAACACAGTGACGTAAGTTGTTTGGCTGAACCTACCCTTGACATCAAAGATGTCAAGGGTTAAATTCGCACTTATAAGTTACGTCGTTTGCACTCCGTAACTTATGTGCTCATTTAAAGGGGGAGAATATGCGAAAGAGAATTAAAGGCTTCACATTAGTGGAATTATTGTTGGTGGTTACAATTATTTTAATATTAGCTGGCATGGTGGTTCCTCGTATGGCCGGACGCACCGAGCAGGCCAGGCGCGCAGCAGCTAAAGTGGATATTGAGACGAATATAGCCATGGCCTTAGATTTATACGAACTTGATAATGGAAGATATCCTACGACCGAGCAAGGATTACAGTCCTTGATTACAAAACCCACTTCTTCGCCGGCACCAACGAATTGGAGCGGCCCTTATTTAAAAAAGAAAAGCTTGCCGGTTGATCCCTGGAACAGGCCTTATATCTATGTCTCTCCGGGAGTCCATAATGCAGAAGATTATGATTTGTATTCTTACGGCCCCGATGGAGTTGAAGGCGGAGGAGATGATGTTACTAATTGGGAGGAATCTCATCCGCAAGGGTAAAAATATTTTTTTCCCGCTAAGATTTTTACTTAGAGACCGGAAAGATAAAATCCTGGCGGGGTTTACTTTTGTTGAGTTGCTTATCGTCGTTATACTGCTTAGCGTGGTCAGCGCGCTTTCCATCCCCAATTTTCGTAATACCTACTATAATTTTTTGCTTTCCGATACATCTCATAATTTAACCTATCTTATGCGTTATGCTCAAGCCAGCGCAATAGCCGAAAGGGCAAATTTCCGGTTAAATTTCGATTCAGAGTATAACAAATATTGGCTTACTAAGAGTACTGAGGAAGAAGGGGATTTTGTAAGGATCTCAGGAAAATTCGGTAAAGCCTTTGATTTAAGCGATAATATTGCCGTAAAGGCAGATAGCATGACCATAAATTTCTATCCCGATGGTAAGATTGACAGGACCAGCATATATTTAAGCAACGTGAATGATAAATTTTACACTATAACTACCGAGGGCCAGTCAGGTTATGTGCAGGAATATGATTACAAAAAAGAATAAAGGGTTTTTACTGGTAGAAGTCCTAATAACCGTAGTCATTCTTTCGGTGGGGCTCACCTTGATTGCGCGTTCATTGATAACGGGCATTAAATCTTTGGAGATTATTAAGCAATATACAACAGGTTATTCGTTGCTGGAAGAGAAGCTTTGGGATATTGAAAGGAAATATTTTATTGAAT
>VGKH01000036.1 GCA_016867135.1 Candidatus Omnitrophota bacterium | reverse complement strand
GCGCATTTATATAGAAAACCTCTTCTGGTCTAATCTTAGCGTTGGCTAAGGCCATATTCATGGCGCGAGAAGCTCCGTCGCCCTCTGGATCGGGCGCGGTAATATGGTAGGCATCTGCCGACATTCCGTATCCCACAAATTCGGCATATATGTGAGCTCCTCTTTTCTTGGCATGCTCTAATGTTTCCAGCACCACAATTCCCGCGCCCTCAGCCATGACAAAACCATCCCTATCTCTTTCAAAAGGCCTGCTCGCCCTTTGGGGATCATCATTTCTAGTAGATAAGGCCTTAAGCGCGCAGAAACCGCCGACTCCCAAGATGGTAACACAACTCTCTGTTCCGCCGCAAATCATGACATCGGCATCTCCGTGCTGAATTATCCTGGCCGCATCTCCGATAGCATGCGAACCAGAAGCGCAAGCCGTAGCCACACAGGAATTAGGGCCTCTCAAGTTTAAATCCATGGAGATATGGCCAGCCGCCTCGTTAACAATCAATAAAGGAATCATAAAAGGAGAGAATTTCTTGGGGCCGTGCTTTAGGAAATTATCATATTCTTTTTCTACCGTATGTAAGCTGCCGATGCCAGAGCCGACAAAAACGCCGATGCGATTTCTATCTTCCTTTTCAAAATCTAATCCGGCGTCTTTAACGGATTCTCTGGCAGCCACTACAGCAAACTGGACAAATTTATCCATGCGCCGGCATTCTTTGCTGTTAAAATGCTGCAGGGGATCAAAATCCTTCACTTCCCCGGCTATTGTGGAATCAAATCCAGTAGTATCGAATTGCGTAATCGGGCCGACTCCGCTTTTCCCTTCTAAAAGCGACTTCCAAAAGTCTTTAACATTATTTCCCACGGGAGAAATAACGCCTAAACCCGTAACTACAACCCTAATATCATTATTCATCATAAATAGTTGCCCCGACTAAAGAGTCGGGGCGCGAATTTATTTAAAAATTTGGATTAAATTCTAAATTATTTTGTTTGTTTGGCTTTTTCTTCAATATATTTGATTGAATCGCCAACAGTGGTCATCTTTTCGGCATCTTCATCTGGAATCTCAATTCCGAACTCTTCTTCCAGCGCCATAACCAATTCCACCGTATCCAATGAATCTGCACCTAAATCATCAATGAATGAGGCCTCAGGCGTAACCTCTTCGGGTTTTACCCCTAGCTGTTCTGCGATTATTGCCTTTACTTTCTCTACTACAGCCATTTACTTACCTCCTTTAGTGAGCGCTTGACCCCGAAGATTCGGGGTCAATCTTCTCGAGAAACTTCTTTGTTTGCGCGAACTAAACCCTTGACATCTTTGATGTCAAGGGTAAACTCGGCCACATAACTTACGTCGCTATCGCTTCAGTAAGTTATGTCCTCGTTTACATTGCCATTCCGCCATCAACCACGATAGTCTGACCAGTTATGTAATCTGAATCCGGCGAGGCTAAGAATAAACAAACATTTGCTACGTCTTTAGTGCCACCCATCCGCTTCAGCGGTATAAGCGCCAACATCTGATTTCTTACCTCTTCAGGAAGCTTATCGGTCATCTCTGTCTTGATGTACCCTGGCGCTACTGCATTGACCGTAATATTCCTTGAAGCGAATTCTCTTGCTACGGACTTTGTAAATCCGATTATCCCGGCTTTACTGGCAGCGTAATTTGCCTGGCCAGGATTCCCCATTATTCCAATGATCGAAGCAATGTTGATAATTTTACCTTGCTGCTGCTTGAGCATTACTTTAGATACCGCCTTGGTGCAATTAAAGGTGCCTTTTAGATTTACACTTAAGACGGCATCCCAATCGCTCTCTTTCATTCTTAAGAGAAGATTGTCTTTGGTAATGCCCGCATTGTTTACTAATATATCAATCCTTTTAAATTTGTCAAGAATTTTGTTTATCAAGTTTTCGACTTCGGCTAGGCTAGTCACGTCGACCTTAACGCCGAGTGTGCTGACCCCCAGGGATTCTATCTCTTTTGCCGTCTGCAAGGCCGATTCCTCGTTTACATCGCAAATGACGATATTGGCGCCTTCTTTAGCAAGAGTCTCGGCAATTTCCCTGCCGATGCCCCGTCCCGAACCCGTAATTAACGCAACTTTGTCTTTTAATATCATTTTTAGGATTGTTTGTTAATATCTAAAAATATATTAACAATTAAAGCTTACATTGCAAGCAAAATCTAAAAATTCTTCTAACCTATATTCTAGTTTTTGTTTATTTAAGGCTAGATATTCTCGTTTTCTCTGGCCATGGCCATGTCAAGAAAAGTCCTTAACCTTCTTGAACGGGTAGGATGCCTTAGCTTCCTTAATGCCTTGGCTTCAATTTGGCGGACTCTCTCCCTGGTAACTTTGAAGATATTACCAACCTCTTCCAAGGTCCTGGGAGACCCATCAGCTATGCCGAATCTTAAATCCAATATCTTCTTTTCCCTGTCGGTCAAAGATTCCAAAACTTCCCCGATCTCATCTTTGAGCATTGACTGGATAGTAGCATTTGCCGGGGAAACAGCTTTTTTATCTTCTATAAAATCGCCGAAGTGCGTATCTCCCTCATCTCCGATAGGAGTCTGAAGAGATATCGGTTCCTGGGAAATTTTTAAGATTTCCTTAACCTTATCCACGGGGAGGCGCACTGACCTGGAAATTTCCTGAGGAGTGGGCTCCCTGCCATTTTCCTGAACAAAGATACGCGAAACCCTGATTATCTTGTTAATCGTCTCGGTCATGTGCACTGGAATCCTTATGGTTCTTGCCTGATCGGCGATGGAGCGGGTAATCGCCTGCCTAATCCACCAGGTAGCATAAGTGGAAAACTTATAGCCTCTCTTATATTCAAATTTCTCCACTGCCCTTATAAGCCCCATATTGCCCTCCTGGATCAAATCCAGGAATGACAGGCCGCGATTGATATATTTCTTGGCGATACTCACAACCAATCTTAAGTTAGCCTCCACCAAATTCTTCTTGGCGCGGTTAAACTTCGCTTGCCTGATTTTAATTGTCCTTAGCTGCTCCTTGAATTTATCTAGCGGCTTGCAGCCTAACTGCCTAAGAAGCTTTCTCTTCTTTATCCTTAATTTGGCTATGGTCAAGTGAGCTTTTTTTCTGGCGCGGGAATTCTTTGATTCTCTGTCTACGCGGTCAATATTTTTTAAGATATCCTCTATCTCTTTTACGAACATATATGCAACCCAAGGATTTAAATTAAACTGGACCAGGAATTCCAGGTATTTCTTCGAATCTTTCCTGACATACTGAATTTTCTCTCTTAAATAGCGGGTCCTACGCATAAGTTTTATTTTACCTTGAGTCTCATCTTTTATGTATTCCTCTATGTTGAATTCCCCGCTTATGATGCTATCAATAATCTTTAAGACTTCATTCTTGCCGAAATCGGTAGCCAATACTGTTTCAATAAATTTATTCTCGGTATCTTCGATTTTCTTGGCTAGTTCTATTTCGTCCTCTCGGGACAAAAGAGAAATGGAACCCATCTGCTTAAGATACATTTTGACAGGATCATCCAGGGGGAGGAATTTATCCGGAACTTCTTCCTCTTCTTTGCTATCTTTCGCATCCTGATCCTGCTTCTCGTAACCTAATCTATCGCTGTTTACTATCCTGATGTCTTTATTGCCTAAAGCATCAAAAATCTCATCAATCTCTTCAGACGATACAACATCATCGGAAAGTATATTGTTTACCTCATCGTAAGTTAGATATCCTTTTTTCTTACCTAAAGTAATTAGTCTTTCTAAATCTTTCTTCAGCTCTTTCTTGGTCATTGCTTTCACCCCTTGACTTGATTAGATATTAAAGCTATCAGGCTAAATCCCAATCTCAAATATTACCAATACTACCAAATAAATCCCAATTTCCAAATCCCAAAACGAAAGTTATCTCGATTTGTTTATAATTGAACTAATTATGTTTATTAATTCTTGGCATTCTTCTATATCAAAGGCTATTTCTTCAGTTTTGATATATCTGCCCAAAATTAGCCTAAGCCAATATCGAGTTTCTTTGGCTTCTTTTCTGGCTATTGCCATTTTGTTGACAAAATCCTTCTTAGTTATTGTTCCATCCGCTTCTTCGACATTTGCCCCTATTGAGGTTCCGGCCTTGACTAACTGTTCTTGAATTATTCTACATTTTGACAAAAGCTCAGCTATATCGAGGATACGTTGAGCAAATTTGAATGTTCTTTCTTTTAAATCGTATATTTTTTCGCTCAATCTATAACTCCAATTTTGAGATTTGGGATTTTGGGTTTATTTGGGATTTGGTAGTATTTGGATTTGGAAATTAACATAGTGTTATTTCTTGATTAAACAATTATATTCTTTCATTAATTGATTAAGCCTGTCTTTATTACCTTGCGACTCTGCTATTTTGATTTCTCCGTGAAGCTGATTACGTTTCTCTTTAATATTTTCTTGTTTTATCCGGTTGATGCAATCATCAAAAGCTTTTTGTTTATCAATTTCACGACACTCTTCAGATAGACAAAGATGCGTAAGCGTCTGGGCAACCGCCTGGTCGTCAAAATGATTCATCAGACGGCTGGCTTCTATTTTTCTGCCCTGAGAATTTAATTCGAGCATGGAACAAACTATCTTCTTTATGTGCGGATCCTGGAAATCGGAGATGTCTAATTTTTCTTTTACCTGACGGATCAAATCATCATGTTCAAGCATCAGCTTAACGACCATTTTTTCAACCACCCTGATATTCAAAGGCTTGCTAGCCAAAGAAGAAAAACTATCGTAGTCTATGTAAGAGATGCCGTCTTTAACTTTGCTTAATTCTTTTAAAAGCGCATCTTCCTTAACCGACAATATTTCAGAAAGCTTTTTTAAATAGCTTTCCTTTAAAACTTCGTTTTTAATTTTGCTGATAGTAGCAAGCATTTCTTCGGCGATCTTTGCCTTGCCTTGGGCTTTTATTATATCGTATTTTTCTTTCAATAAATCTAACTTATAATCAAAGAGATCAACTGCATCTTCTATTAATTCCTTTAATTTATCGGCGCCTTTATCGCGCACAAAAGAATCGGGATCAAAACCTTTGGGAAGGCTCACCAATCTCACGTTCATATCCAGAGATAAAAATAAGTCAAGGCTGCGAAGCGTCGCCAGCTCTCCAGCTAAATCAGGATCAAAAAGTATGATTGCGTTTTGCGTGTATCTTTTTATTATCCTTATCTGCTCTATAGTCAAGGCTGTGCCCAAAGAAGCAACAATATTATGAATTCCTGCCTGATAAGGAATGATAAAATCTAAATAACCTTCTACGACTACAACTGAATCATGTTTTCTGATTTCATCTTTGGTAAAATTAAGGCCGAATAAATTCTTTCCCTTAACATAAATCGGCGTTTCGGGTGAATTAATATATTTTGGCAGGGTATCATTTGTTACCCTCGCCCCGAAACCGACTATTCTATCTTTTATATCAAATATGGGGAAAATTATCCTATCTCTAAATCTATCGTAATAACCGCTGGAGTCTTCACGGGAAGATATAAGCCCGGTTTTATCTATTAAGCTTAAACTGAAATTCTTTTGTCTTAGATAATTAATGAGCGCATCCCATTTATCGGGGGCAAAACCAAGTCTAAATTTCTTTGCCGTCTCAGAGCTAATTCCCCGTTTTTCAAGGTAAGCCCTGACACTTCCAGCTTCTTTGGAATTAAAAAGGATATCGTGATAAAATTTGCTTGCTAGTTCGTTAATCGAGAAAAGCTTTTCAGCTATCCCCGCATTCTTATCTGCTGGCTCTGTCTTTGGTATGGAAATCCCGACTTTCTTTGCCAACATCTCCACTGCTTCAGGGAATTCCATCCTCTCATATTTCATAAGAAAACTAAAAACGTTGCCTCCCGCCCCGCATCCAAAACAATGATATATCTGCCTGTCGGGACTAACCGTAAAAGAAGGCGTCTTCTCGTGGTGAAAAGGACAAAGGGCTTTAAAATTCCTGCCTGCGCGTTTTAAAGGAATATAACCAGAGATAATCTCGGCTATATCATTTGCGTCTAAAATGCGGTCGATTATATCCTGAGGGATTAAACCTGGCATTTACCTGGTTAGCCTCCTAAAACCTGAACAGCTGATAATTTCGAATTTATCTTTTTTCTCTAATTTGTCCAAAAGCAGATTCAGGCCAACAGTATCCGAAGCGATATGGCCGGCAATCACTACATTTATATGTTCGGGTTTGATTCTTTTAAAATGCTCCTCCGACAGATGCATGGCTACAATCGTATTTACGCCTAGCTGTGATAGCCTTCCGAATATCTCTTTTGACCCCTCTGTGCCTCCGGTCATCTCCAATGAAATCTTGCCTACTTTATCTTCCGGTTTTCCAAGGATAATTTTCGGGCCGGCCTTATCTTTTGTGGCAATTCTATATTCGGGGATTTGCTTTAAAATCTTAACCAAATCTTTAAGGGTTTTGGGTTTCTTCCTTTGTATATATTCATTCAAGTATCTGTTGACGTGGTTATCGGCAACCGTATGTGCGCACATGAAAGCGATATCAAGCATCCTAGCTGCGTCTACGGGCCGGTTGTGGTTAGAAGCAGAGACATTTCGTTCAACTTCCTCAATACGCTGATTCAGGAATTCGCTTGCAATCTCGATATTCATGCCGAGCTTGGATAACAAATCCGCCTGCATACGCATTACATCGTAAAAACCGGCCAATGCCACTCCGCGCGGATGATGGGAAATAATTAAATCTATTTTCTTGCCTGCCGAAGATAACCTATCGGCTAATAATATTTCAGGGACATCGATATCTATCCCGATAAGAATGGTCTCTATCTCTCTCTCAGGCTCCCCGTAAAGAATACGCGTATCTGCATACGGGTTTTTCAGGGCTTCTAAATCAAACTCTTTCTTATCGTCTTTATTTAATCTATTAAAATCATTCTTATGTTTTTTTAGCCGCTCTTGAATTGTTTTTTTGCTTCGCGGGTCGCTTGAAATTCCTTCTTTAACAAAAAAATTATAAATTTCGCCTAATTTCAAATTGACCTCCTCTTCAAAATTAAAAATTTGAAATAAAAGATTACTGCTTTTTTTCTATTGCTTTGAAGATTGCTGAATTAATTTCCTCTTGGGGAGAGAATTTTGAATAGATGTTATCGAATATAAAAACATAAACCCTAGGAACGAGATCTAAAAGGTATCTGCTTGAAAAAGAACGTTCTGTTGACTGCTGAAAATAGCCGATAGTGGAAATGAGAACCGCAATTAATACTATGCTCGAAACAAACGATGCTCTAATTATACCCAAAATAACACTCCCCCATTTATCCAAAACCGACATGGGTTGCATTTTTATCAATAGTAGAACCCCGTCTCTACAAAACTTAACAAGTACTGAAATTGATGCAATTATACCGATGAAACAAATGAAACTAGCGAAATCTATCGGTATGGGGCTATGGGAACTTATAAACTCTGCAAATTTATTGTAAGAATGCAAAGCTACAAAAATAGAAACAACTGTTCCTAAAAGCTGAAATATCTCAATAATAAAACCATGCTTATAAGAAATAAGAATAATCCTTATAAAGACGATAAATATAAAGACATCAATCCAATTTAACTGATTTGCTATATCTTTTGCCATAAGTCCTTAAAATTTCAATAAAGTATAACATATCAATATGGAGATGTCAAGAAAGCGCTTCCTTTAATTTTATTCCATTTTTTATTGTAACTTCTGTAATATAAGCAAGTTATGATACTGGGCTTCTGTTTATCCAGAAAATCCTCCATAGGACTTGACATTTAAGCCAAAAGATGCTACATTCCTCGCATAGGTGATACAGAATATGACTGAAGTAGATAAAATAAAACAAGAATTGGACCGAGCGCGAGCAGAAATGTCGATGCTTTATGAAATAAGCAACGCCATGCGAACAACCCTGAAGCTGGATGAGGTCCTCTATATAATTTTGACGGCCGTAACAGCTCACGCCGGCTTAGGATTTAACCGTGCCATGCTATTTTTAATAAATGAAAAAGAAAATATCATTGAAGGTAAAATGGGGATCGGCCCCGATACCGGTGAAGAAGCAAACCGCATCTGGAGGTTAATCGAAGATCAAAAAATGGATTTTGACGACCTCATAAACGGTTACCGCTCTTCGGGAAAAATGATTGATTCGGAATTTAATAGGATAGTTAGAAGAATAAAGTTTAACTTAAACGACGCTGAGAACCTGCTTACCATGGCAGCAAAAGATGGTATGCCGTTACATATAAACCAAGAGACAATCGGAAAACATAGCCACGACCCTCTATTGCGAATATTAAATACCAACGAATTAGCCATTGTTCCGTTAAAAGCAAAAGATAAAATTAAC
This sequence comes from Candidatus Omnitrophota bacterium, assembly GCA_016867135.1. Lineage (GTDB taxonomy): Bacteria > Omnitrophota > Gorgyraeia > VGKH01 > VGKH01 > VGKH01. Next base: position 4,366 of record VGKH01000036.1, on the reverse strand, counting down.
GGAGTTATTCTCGCCGATAATAAATTTACCGGAAAACCCATAACTAACGAAGACTTAAGAATTTTTATAATGCTTTCAAACCAAGCTGGCCTTGCAATTGAAAACTCCCACCTCTATGAACAAACTGTAATCCTAAGTAACACCGATGCCCTAACCGGACTATGGAACCACGGATATTTTCAATTAATGCTTCAAGAAGAAATTGACAGATCAAGGGCATTAAACATGCCGCTAAGTCTTATGATGATAGATATAGATTATTTCAAAAATTATAACGATCATCTTGGCCATCAAAAAGGCGACTACATATTATCTGAAATGTCTAAATTGCTCCTTGGTTATTCAAGAAAAATGGATTATGTTTGCCGCTACGGGGGAGAGGAATTCGCAATTATTCTGCCTCAAACCGCTAAGGATGGCGCGTATTTAATCGCTGAAAGACTCAGGGAATTAATTGACCAGCATAAATTCGCCGACGAACAAATCCAACCTAGTCAAAGCCTAACCGTAAGCATTGGATTGTCGTGTTTTCCCAACGACGCAGAAACTAAATCTGAATTGATATTAGCTGCCGATAAGGCGCTATACGAAGCTAAGAAAAGCGGCAAAAACAAAACCTGCAAAGCTCCCTAATTTATACAGCCACTGGCACCTGCTCTGGCTGCTCTTCTTTATCCTTCGCAAATTTAACCGACACGATCCTTGATACTCCGGTTTCCTGCATAGTGATACCATACATAATATCGGCATTAACAATCGTCTTTTTATTGTGAGTCACAACAATAAATTGCGAAGTCTTAGTAAAGTCTCTTAAAAGTTGCGCGAACCTGCCTACGTTTGATTCATCTAAAGGAGCATCAATTTCATCAAGTATGCAGAATGGGCTCGGTTTTATCTTAAATACACCGAAGATAAGCGCAACTGCGGTAAGAGCCTTCTCTCCACCGGAAAGCAGGCTGATGCTTTGAAGCTTTTTGCCCGGAGGACGAGAAATAATCTCGATTCCGGATTCAAGCACGTTATGCGGATCAATTAAAATCAATTGCGCGTCTCCTCCGCCAAAAAGCATCCTAAAATAATTCCTGAATTCTTTGGCGACACTCTCAAATGTATCGGTAAAAAGCTTGCGAGCAGTACGGTTGATTTTGTTTATTGTCTCGCTTAAGTCTTCTTTTGAGGCCAACAAATCATTCTGTTGTTTGGTTAAAAATTCAAATCTTGTTTTAAGCTCTTCAAATTCCTCAATAGCCACAAGATTGACTGTGCCGAATCTTTCAAGCCTTGTCTTGGATTCAACAATCTGCCTATTGAGCTCATCTAAATTGCCATCGTGGGGCAGTTCCACATCAATCTCATCTAAATTCAGCTTATAAGCCTGCAGCAATCTTTCTTTTATGCTATTTCTCTTGAATGAGAATTCCTGCTCTTTCATAAGGAAATCATGGAATGACTGCCTTTCTTTTTCTAAATCCTGGTTCATTCTCTTTAATTCATTTTCTTGGTTTTCAATTGCGACAATCAAATCTTTACTTCCATTATGTATTTCTGAAAGCTCTATTGCAATATCCTCTTTCTGCTTGCCTGCTGTCTGGATTGCTTTCTCTAGACTTATTATCTGGTGATTGAGCTCTTCTGATTTCTTCGTAGAGGATTGTTTTTCCTGCTCTATGGCATTAAGATCATCCTGGCTTCTCTTTAGGGCGTCATTTAGCATCTTTAACGTATCGTTTTGCGTTCTTTCTTTATCGCCTAAAGACGCAAGCTCAGTCTCAAGCTGGGCAATTTCAACCGAAACTGTTTCTCGTTCCTTGGCCTTATTTGTAATCAAATGTTGATTATTATCAATTGAATTCTCTAAAGCGCGCCTGTCGTCTTCAATCTTCGTACTTTGCTGCGCCAAATTCTCTTCTTTGGCCTTAGTCTGCTGTAAGTCTGCATTTGTCTCATTGAGCTCACTTGCCACTAAATCCAATTCCTCTTGGAGCTTATTAACCTCTATGCCAATTGAATCTTTTTGCGTCTGTACCCTGGAAAGAATAATTTCTTCCTTGCGAAACTCCTCATCCAAATCTTCTATAAAAACTTCCTTGTTTTGGATATCGCTTGCTATGACTTTCTCATGTTCATCTTTGCTTTTTATTTGATGCGACAGATCATTGATCTTATCATCAATCTGCTGCAGGTCTAAAGAGATAAATTTTGTCTCGCATTGTATTCGATGCAAATCTTGCATTTCGTCATCTTTGAAGCATTCTTTGATCGCCCTCTTGGATCTATCATCCAATTCATGGATTTCTTTTATCTTACCCAAGAATGCTCCAGCCGCATCGGTCGGCCTGTGTTCGCTTAACACAATTGTCTTACCAGCGCTGGGTATATCTTCATATTTTGAATTTAATTTCTCGATAAACTCCCGCTGAGATGAAAGAGCCAGTTTTTTATTGCTTAAATCGACAATGTCATTTTTGGTCTGCTCCGATTCTTTTTTTAGAGCATCTCTTTCGGTTTCCGCCTCTTCCCTTCTGGATTTAATATGCTGCAATTTCTGGTATACTCCGTTATATTGTTCATTTAGACTCTGCAATCTATCATCAACTATTTGTTTCTCCCCCGTGACTTTTGTTCTTTCTAAATCTAAGCGCTTTTTTCTTGCCAATAGGCCGTGCAGATGAGAAGTAACTTCGGTCAATTCATTCTTAAGCGTTGTTTGCATGCGGCTTAGCTCTAAAATTTCCATCTTGGCTTTCGCAATTGATTCCTGGGCTCCCTTAATAATATCCGCCAGTTTATGTAGATAATCTTTCTTATCCTTTATCTGCGCGGTATTATTCTGTTCTATGTTTTTTAAGGCACGGACTTCTTCTTCCAACTTGGCGATCTTTTCCTTTTCCTGCACAATCATCCTGTTAAGCTGTTCCTTCTGCTGGTTTAATCTATTTTTTCTCTGACCTTCTTCTTGTATGCGTTCGCGGCTCAATCCGATAAGCTCATTGTTTCTATCGATAGCGTTATCCAAATTGAGAGTACTTTCATTTAATTTATTGATTTTCTCTTGCGAATCCTTGAAGCCGGCCCTTGTTTCTTCTAGCATTTTTATTGCCTGGTCTAATTTGATAGAAAGATGCGCCTGCTGTTCTTTGGAATATTCTATTTTTGCGTCTAAATCTTCTTTTTCTTTTTCCACTCCTCCGATCTGAAACTTTGCCATTTTTATCTCTAAATCCTTAAGCCTTTCCGATTCTTCCTTATAATGCTGCGCCTTTTTTGCCTGGCGTTCAATAGAACCTATCTGGCGTTTTACTTCGGTTATGATATCGTTAATACGGAGAAGATTATCTTCTGTATCCTCCAGCTTGCTCATTGCCTCTTTTTTCTTGGCTTTATATTTAGTGATACCGGCAGCTTCATCAAATATGAGCCTTCTGTCCTCCGGCTTTGAACTAATGATTAAATCTATTTTCCCCTGTTCAACCATGGAATATGATTCCGCGGTAACTCCCGTGCCCATAAAAAGTTCCATAATATCCCTGAGGCGCACAGGCGACTTATTCATTAAATATTCGCTTTCCCCGGAACGGAATAGTCTGCGGGTAATAACCACTTCATCTTCGTCTACGGGCAAAAACTTTTCTTTATTAGTAAATGTTAATGATGCCTCAGCAAATCCAAGCGCTGCTTTTGTATCTGTGCCGTTAAAAATTACGTCTTCCATTTTTGAACCGCGCAGGCTCTTTATGCTCTGCTCTCCCAAGGTCCAGCGGATAGCATCAAAGATATTGCTTTTGCCGCAGCCGTTGGGGCCGACTACTGCCGTGATTCCCGGCTCAAAATGCAGAGTTGTCTTATCAGCGAAAGATTTAAAACCAACCATGTCCAACTTCTTTAGATACATGCATCCTCCCTTTTTGTCATTTTAAAATCATACATACTTACTTTACTTTTTAGAAATAACTTCCTTTATTAAAGAAGCTGTTTGACTTAAACTCGTAAACTTAGGCAACATATCTTCCGGAATCGCAATCCGGTATTTCTTTTCTATCGCCGCCATAATCTCTAGCGCCATCATCGAATCCATGCCTAAGTCTTCAACGAATTTTGCATCGGAAGCAATTTTCTCCGGCTCTGTTTCTAAAATCTCGGCTACGATTTTTTTTATTTCTGCATCAATCTTTTCTGAAGCTATCTTTGTCATTTTTCCTCCATATATTTTTTAATGAGTCATTTCCCTGTCAAGCCAACTATCAATTTTAGTCCGCCTGAATCTCCACTGGCCAACAATCTTAAAAGCGGGAACTTTTCCCTTCTTAAGCCAATCGTAAATCGTACGTTTCTTAACTTTAAGATACGTAGCCAAATCTTCTATAGT
>VGKH01000035.1 GCA_016867135.1 Candidatus Omnitrophota bacterium | reverse complement strand
GATATGCGTTCAATAATCTTTCTTTGGTTTTTTGTTTTCCCAGGACCCAAATCGTCTCAAAAAGCCCGGGGCCGATAACCTTTCCGGTTAAGGCGGCCCTGACCGGATGGACCAAATCCGAAGCTGTTATCTCCAGCGCCAGGACTAAATCTCTAAACGCCTTTTCGATTGATGTTATTTCGAAACTGTCAAGCTTCTCCAATTTCTCAGCCAGCAAAGTAAATTCCTGGGATAAATCTTTGGAGGCAAGTTCTTCTTTTGCCTTTTGGTCAAATTTCGGTTTTTCCAAGAATAAAAAATCCGCCCAATCTACAAAATCCAGCAAAGTATTAATCCTGGCTTTGTACAATTTTACAACATTTTTGAGCCAGTATCTATCAAAATACCGGGAAATAAATTTTTTATCTTGTAGTATCGGGACCAATAAATCCGTCAGTTTATCATCATCGATTTCTTTCATGTATTGATTGTTTATCCAGTTTAGTTTTTCGATGGAAAAAACCGCGGCAGTCTTATTGACTTTTTTAATAGAAAAATTCTTGATCGCCCGCTCTATCGGCACAATCTCCTGGTTAGCGTCGGGCGACCAACCTAGAAGCATAAGATAATTTACCAATGCTTCAGGCAGATAACCCATATTGCGATATTCGCTTATGGCAGTCGCGCCGGTCCGCTTTGAAAGCCTGCCGCCATCCTTTCCTAAAATTAACGGAAGATGAGCAAATTTCGGGATGCTAAAACCCAGAGTTTCGTATAACATTACTTGTTTCGGGGTGTTGGAAATATGATCGTCGCCTCTGATAACATGGGTGATATTAAGCAATGCGTCATCAACTACGCAGGCAAAATTATATGTAGCGGTACCGTCGGATTTTATTAAAACTTGGTCTTTGATATCTTGGGCATCGAATTCAATTTCTCCGCGGATTAAATCATAGACTTTAACTTTTCTCTCCGACACCGTATAAATTATCGCGCCTTCCGAATGCGCTGCCTTACCTTCCTTAACCAATTTATCGGCGTATTCTTTATAAATATCCTGGCGTTTGCTTTGATAATATATTTCATCCCAGTCAAAGCCCAGCCATCTTAAGCTGCATAAAATCTCATCGAGGTATTTCTGTTCTGAACGTTTTACATCGGTATCCTCAATGCGCAGGATAAATTGTCCTTTTTGGGACTTGGCATACAGCCAATTGAAAAGCGCCGTTCTTGCGCCGCCGATATGCAGATTTCCCGTCGGAGATGGGGCAAATCTAACTCTAATCATGCAGTATCCTTTTTTGGCTACGAATGTAATCTTGTATATTTTTTATTTCGTTTTTGTCTATTTCTCTTGAGCCATATCGTCGTGCCCAAAAATGTTGTTTTGGCTCTACACACTTCCGTGTGTAGTATCCTCCATTCCCCACGCGGAAGCGTGGGGTGCCATGTAGCTCTTTTGCAGATACAGCCTTGAGCGTTCTAACTATCGCCGAAAGCTCATCCTTGTTTTTCGCCTCTAGCAACAAATGTAAGTGGTCTCTATTTGTCTCGAATTCTAGCACGCTTTATCCATGTCTCTTTATGCACTCTGCGAAGATATCTTTTACTAGTTTTTCTGCTTTACCTTCCAAGGTAGCTCTTCTATGCTTCGTTACAAACCAAACGTGGTAATACATCTTTCCGCTTAACCTTTCTTACCGATTTTGATCCCTTCTTCTAACGCTCTCTGATTTATTTCTAGAAGGTCGCGTTTGTCTTTCGGAGCCATCTCTTGCATAGCGCTAAGCACGCTTTCTGGCTTGATATTTTTTTGCGCTGACAGATAAACTCCCAGCGCTACGGTATTGGCTACTTTGATATTGCCAAGTTTTGCAGCGATATCGGTTAATGGAGCGGAAATTATCTTGATATCTTTTCTTTGGGGTCTATTCTTGGCTAACGACGAATTAATAATTAATAATCCTTTATTTTCTAAAGACGGTGTAAATTTATCGGCTGAGAGCTGGTTCATGGCAATACAGGTATCGGGATTGCTTACAACTGGTGATGCAATTTCTTCGTCGGAGATCTTTACCATAGAGTGCGCTGTCCCGCCTCTTACCTCTGCCCCGTATGAGGGAAGCCAGGTTACATTATGGCCTTCTAACAATGCCGCCTCGGCAATGAGCCTGCCCATCAGCATTATGCCCTGCCCGCCAAAACCTGACATGACAATTTCTTCTAACATTTAAACTCCAATTCTTCTATGGGCAGGCGGGCCTGCCCGCCGAAACCGGAAAAGATAATTTCTTCTTTCATTTTTCAAGCGCGCTAATCTGCGCCTCTAAATCATCTGCCCAGCTTTTTAATTTTTTTAATTCAGCCAAAAGCAAAACCGATAATTGTTGGTATTTGACTGAATCGGGGCCTCCTTCCTGGTCATATACGACCATCTCAGGCAAAACCTTATCGACTTCTTCGGCGATAAGGCCAAAATCTTTTATGCCGGATTCCTTCCAGGAAAAAGATACCGGCCGCAAATCATATACCTTGGCCGTATCAATCTCCAAATCGGTAATGTCTTTTTTATAGCGCCGTGACGACGAAACTGGTCTAATATAACCACTACCGGCATCAATAAGGTTATTGCTAATTGTCCCGTCAGGGATATTGTCAAAAACTACATACTCGCCAGAGCTCGGTTGCGCGGTTACGCGCAATGCATCAGCAACACGCAAGGCATAATAAGGAGGAGACCCCGGAGAAGCGGTGCCGATATAGACTGCGCCGCTGCCATTACTTATAATACTTAGCATAGGAGACACTACTCCGCCAGATGGCTTGCTAATTATAGTCTTACCATTTTCTCCGGCGGCATTAGCAAAATAAAATGTGCTAGCGGCATCCCCGCTATACCACATATCCCGATTATTGTTAACCATATCAAAAAAACCTACGTTACCTGGAGGATAATATAGTTGTAATTTGCTTATTGGGCTAACTATGCCTATTCCCACTCTGCCTTCATTCGTAATTATAAAATGATCGTTAGTTAGATATGGAACGGGATCGATATGAATTTTTGACTGGGGATGGGGATTTTGCGTACCGATACCAATAAGCCAGTTATCAGTGGCAACGGCGGGATCGTCCGAATAAAGAATGTTGCCAGACAAAGTCCAGCCCACATCGCCTCCGCTACTAGCAAATAAATCCCAGCTGCCTGTGCAGACATAAACATTATTTGTATTGCTATCGTATACCATCTCTCCCGGATTAGAGCAGGGCCCTGCCGGGGTAATAGTAGAAACAGGAAATAGCCTTAATGTCTGATACTTGCCGTAAGGCGAAGGATAATAAGTTGTGACAGTCATGGTCTCGGCTGCCTGGAGGTTTAAGGCGGCAAAAATCCCGCCCCAAAAGAGAGCTACTACAATAAGCTTTCTCATCGCGAGCCCTCCTTTTTTTGCCTGAGCATCTTTAGTTCAGATTCTATGTTTTTCAACTGAGTTTTAATTTTTTTAAATTCCGGCAAAAACAGAACCGTTAGCTGTTCATATTTCACTGACTCAGGGTTACCGTCTTTGTTATAGATAACCATCTCAGGCAAAACCTTATCTGACTCTTCCGCGATGAATCCAAAATCTTTTATCCCGGATTCCTTCCAGGCAAAAGACACCGGCCGCAAATCGTATATTTTGGATGTATCAATATCCAAATCAAGAATATTTTTTTTATAGCGAAGGGAGCTTGATTGCCTAACTACCCTATTAGAAGCATTAAGGCCTATCTGTGTTCCCGACCCTGTTAAGGAGTAATCATAAACCATGGTTCCGCCTGGCAACAAATCGACGTGAAATGACCCATCGACATCTAACTCAAAATTCACCATAAATTGGCCCACACCGCTACCGGAACCAATGCCGACTTTTCCCTGGCCGCTGTTTCTGATTGACAGTATAGGATCAAGCGCTGAATTAGCGAAAACGGTAACCCCGTCGGTGGAATTACCGGTATTAACCATATTAACAACGCCATTAAACATCATAAGACTTTCGCCAATACCTATCCTTCCTGGCGTACCTCGGTTACTAGCAATGTCTAGTATGTAGTCAGGATTAATAACCCCAATCCCAACCTTACCTACCTCGGAAACTATAAAATCATCGAAGATATCATCGGCATTTCCTGCGATATTATCTGCACCATCCGGATCGGGATCGACATGAAACTGGCCCTGAGGAGATGTTGTGCCAATGCCTACATTCCAAGAGACATCAGCCGGATAAAGATTGGTGCCAGAGCTAAGCCAGTTGCCACCACCGCCGCCGCCTATATCTTTCCAGTTACTGCCATCGCAAATATAGACAGTATTATTGGTGCTATGATAAAACATCTCTCCCTTGGTAGAGCAACCCGATAAGGGGTCAATATTAGTAGGCAGCATTCTTAATGCGCTATAGACTCCATAGGGTGAAGGATAGTAAGTTGTAAGAGTGATTGTCTCGAGAGTCTGGCCGTAGGCAACCGCAGAGAACCAGCATAATATTAGGGCTATGATAAGAATTTTTTTCATCTAGAAGCCCTCTCTTTTTTCTTTAAGTATTTTCAACCGAGACTCCAGATTATTAATGTGGTCTTTGAGCTTCTTTGATTCTATTAGCAACAACACCGCTAATTTTTCGTATTGCACTGACTCTGGGTCGCCATCTTTGTTATAAGTTGCCATCTGCGGCAAAATCTCATCCACCTCTTCGGCAATAAGACCAAAGTCCCTGGTGTTTTGTTCTTGCCAGCTAAAGGAAACTGGCCGTAAACTATATATTTTGGCTGTATCGATATCTAAATCAATGATATCTTTTTTATAGCGAAGGGAAGACAGCAATGATTTAACTACAGCTCTACTTGCATTCAACCCGAGCCTATAAGAAAGCACATCGGCCGGTAGCGAATTAAACACTATCGAACCCTGCGCGCCTCTTCCAATATGCACGCTTCCTTTAACATCCAAGGTATAAGCCGGGTCTGCGCTACCCAAGCCAATCCCTACCCGACCGGAATTTAATATTTTTACTACCGGAGTAAGCGCAATACCGTCGAACTTGGCAAACACCGTCTTTCCGCTAGCGGAAGTATTGACAAAATAAAAATTATTATCACTACCGGGATCAAACCACATGTTCCTATCGCTGCTTATCGCACTAAAAAACCCTAAGCTGCCTCTAGTGGCTATATTGCTAGCAATCTCAAGCCTACTAGTGGGATTAATTGTGCCAATGCCAATATTGCCGTAATTAGCATTATCACCTATAACGAAGTCATCTGATGAACCAGCAGAAACCGGATCAACGTGAAATTTACCTTGCGGGCCTGTTGTGCCGACACCGACTTTCCAATACTGAGTTGGGCTGCCTGAATCGCCAGTATATAGGTTAGTGCCAACTCGTGTCCAAGCGCCGCCTCCGCCTACCGCAATAATCTCCTGCCACGTGCCTGCGCTACAAAGATAAATACTGTTTGAGGCGTCATAATAGAACATCTCGCCGTTATTAGAACAATTTGGATCGGTGATAGGATCGATTGTACTATTTGGATGTAGGCTCAAGCGCTGATAGGCTCCGTAAGGGGCAGGATAATATGCAGAAACGGATATTTGCTCCTGGGCAAAAGAAAAAGATGCGGCTAAAATAATGCCAAAAGACATAAACATTATTTTTCTATTCATCTTTCTGCCTTCTTTCAGAGCGCTATTTTAATCTTCCCAAAGGGAATCGTTTTGCCATTACCTCTTTTATCCAGTCCATCGCCTGTTTGGGTTTCATTCCCCAATAAGTCGGGCAGCTGGATAAAACTTCCACCAAGGAAAACCCTAATCCATCCACTTGATTTTGAAATGCCTGCTTTACTGCTTTTTTAGCCTTGATAATTTCTTGCGGCGAGCTAACTGATACCCTTTCAACATATTTGACTCCGTCTAGTATTGCCAACATCTCAGAAATCTTTAGAGGGAATCCTTCGTTTTTATTGTCTCGTCCGCGAGGTGTCGTTGCGGTCTTTTGTCCCAATAGTGTCGTCGGGGCCATCTGTCCGCCGGTCATACCATAAACCGCATTGTTGACAAAAATTACGGTAAGGTTTTCTCCGCGGTTAGCAGTATGAATAGTTTCGGCCGTTCCGATAGCCGCTAAATCACCATCGCCTTGGTAAGTAAAGACGATGTTTTCCGGACGGACTCTTTTTATACCGGTTGCCACGGCCAAGGCCCTGCCATGCGCTGCCTCAATACAATCAAAATCCCAGTAATCGTAAGCAAGCACAGCGCAACCAACGGGCGCAATAGCAATGACCTTTTCTCTGATTTTTAATTCATCAACAGCTTCGCAAATCAACCGATGGATAATCCCGTGGCCGCAGCCCGGACAGTAATGCGTAAGCCTGTCATACATACTTTCTGGTCGGGAAAAAAATTTTTGCTTATTTTTTTTCATTTATTTATCAATGTTATTTGCCTTAAAATCTCTTCTTTGCTAGGAATACTGCCGCCGGTGCGGCCGTAGAAATCTACTTTTGCCCTGCCTTCAACGGCCAAGCGCACATCTTCAATCATTTGGCCTGCGCTCATTTCTACGACGAGAAATCTTTTAATTTTACCGCTTAGTTTTAGAAAAGGCTCCGCAGGAAATGGCCAAAGGCTAATCGGGCGAATCAGCCCGACTTTTATTCCATGAGAGCGCGCCTCGCGCATCGCCTCTTTGGCAACGCGCGCCATGGTGCCGTAGGCAACCAGGATAATTTTGCTGTCATCAAGATGGAAACCTTCATAACGTTTTTCTTCCGATTCTATCTTGCGGTATTTATTTTGAAGGGCTTTATTCCAGTTTTCCAACACACCTTCGCCTAAAAAAAGCGAACGGATGATCCGGGGCTTACGATTTTTCGCTCCCGATAACTCCCATAATTTTTTATCGGTTTTGCATTTTAAATTTTGCCTGCCGGCCGGCAAGGCAGGCATTTTGAATTTTTCTACCGGCTCCATCATCTGCCCAAGCATTCCATCACCCAATACAATAACCGGGTTTCGGTATTTATCCGCCAAATCAAAAGCTAACGCTGTTAAATCAACCGCCTCCTGGACTGTCGATGGCGCCAAGACAATACAGCGGTAATCACCGTGGCCGCCGCCTTTGGTGGCCTGGAAATAATCGGATTGCGCGGGGGCGATATTTCCTAATCCCGGGCCCCCGCGCATAATATTTACAATCACCGCCGGCAATTGGCATCCGGCTAAATATGAAATCCCTTCCTGTTTTAAACTAATGCCGGGGCTTGAAGAAGAAGTCATTGCCCGCGTCCCGGCTGCAGATGCTCCGAAGACCATGTTGATTGCCGCCAGTTCTGATTCTGCTTGAATAAATACGCCCCCAACTTCCGGCATACGTCGAGACATATAGGTGGGGACTTCGTTTTGCGGAGTAATGGGATAGCCAGCATAAAAACGGCATCCTGCCTGGATAGCTGCTTCAGCTATCGCCTCATTACCAGTAATTAGGAATTTTTTTGCCTCTTTACTCATTATTTAAAAACCTCTATTCCGCAATCCGGACAGACCAGCGCGCAAAACGCGCAACCAATACAATCGACATCTTTTTTCTTTTGAAATTTTACCGGCTTTACGCCCATTTTATTTAATTCAGAATCTATCACAATCAACCCTTTCGGGCAATGCGCGATACATAAGTAACAAGCTTTGCATTTTTCTCTATTTATTTTTATTTTGGGCATTATCTTAAGAAATTTCTTATTGATTTGACTAATGAATCTTTATCCAGGCCGCATCTTGCTAATAATTGGCTTCTAGAGCCATGAGTAATAAATGCCTTTGGTAGCCCAAGATTAAGAATTTTAAAACCAGGCCTTTGCTCCATAGCCGAAAGCTGCGCCGATACGCTTTCTCCAAAACCTCCGTCGACAACTCCTTCTTCAATAGTAATAATGTGTTTGATTTCTTTTGAAACCTGCGCAATCAAATCCTTATCCAGCGGAGAAGCGAATCTAGCATTAACTACCATAACTTGCATTCCTTCTTTTGCCAACTCTTGGGCTGTGTCTAGCGCCGGATAGACCATGGTTCCTAAAGCGAGGATAGCCGCGTCTTTGCCCTTCCGTAAAATTTCTGCCTTGCCTAATTTTATCTCGGTCTGCGGCAAATCCGTCCTGGGCTTCATTTTTTCTTTTGGGTATCTTATGGCCGTCGGCTTCCCCAAAGAAACAGCAAATTCTAACATCCAAGACAGCTCTCTTGTATCTTTCGGAGCCATGCAAACTATGTTGGGTAAGTTTTTTAAATAGACTATATCAAAAATTCCCTGGTGAGTAACGCCATCCTCTCCTACTATGCCTGCCCGGTCTATGGCTAAGACAACTGGCAAATTCTGCAAGGACACCTCTTCTACGAGCTGATCAAAAGCCCGCTGCAAAAATGTTGAATAAATTGCGACTATCGGTTTAAGCCCCGACCTGGCCAGGCCAGCGGCAAAACATATAGCATGTTCTTCGGCAATACCGACGTCAAAAAATCTGTCGGGAAAAACTTCAGCAAATTTACAAAGTCCAGTTCCATCGGGCATAGCGGCGGTTATGGCTACTATTTTATTATCCGAGCTGGCTAACTCAACAACCTTTTCTCTAAAAATCTCCGTATAGCTCTCTATGTTTTCATCTGGTGCATTGCTGCTGGCTTCCCCGGATTCTATTTCAAAAGGAGCAGCACTGTGAAAACTGACAGGAGAACTCTCCGCGGGTTGATAACCCTTGCCTTTTTTGGTAACAATATGTAAAACTCGCGGGCCTTTCAAAGGTAAAATATTATTAAGTGTTTTAATTAATAAAGTTATATTGTGGCCGTCTAAGGGGCCGAAATAGCGGAAACCCAGTTCTTCAAAAAATATCCCTGGGACAATAAGCCCTTTTAAAACCTCCTCAAATCTTCCCGCTAATTTCACCATCCGCACGCCGACAGAAGGAAGGCGGGTTTTAACAAAATGCTCAAAAGCCTCCTTAAAGCGGTTATATATTGGCTGGGAAATAATTTTATTCATATAATTAGAAAGGGCACCCACCGACGGAGAAATACTCATTTCATTGGTATTTATAATGACTAATAAATCCTTGTTTAAATGCCCCGCGTTGTTTAATGCCTCGAAAGCCAAGCCTCCGGTCAAAGAACCATCGCCAATTACCGCTACGATTTTATTGTTGGCTTGTTTTATATCCCTGGCTACTGCAAGGCCCAAGGCCAATGATATGGCAGTCGAACTATGCCCGGTGGTAAAAGGATCGTATTCTGACTCTTCTTTGGAAGGAAATCCGCTTATACCGTTTAACTGCCTTAGGCTGGAAAATCTATCGAATCTACCGGTAAGTAATTTATGCGCGTAGGCCTGATGCCCCACATCCCAAACAATTACATCTTTTGGGGTATCCAGACAATAATGCAGACAAATAGCCAGCTCTACCGCGCCGAGACTTGAGGCAAGATGCCCCCCGGTTTTTGAAACGACATCGATGATTTTGGTTCTTATCTCTTCGGCAAGGAAGGGGAGTTTCTCGACAGATAATTTTTTTAAATCAGATGAGCTTTTAATTTGTTCTAACACATCGATCTCTATTCTGATTGAAGCTTTTCTAACCGGTCTACCACAAATGCAACTCTCTGCCGGTCATCTTCTGTTATCCTGACAAACTCTATGCCCGTATCAAAAAAAGAAGGCTTTTTCTCTTCGGTTTCTTTGCGCTTCACCGCCCAGACAATCTTTCCCTCGCATTTTATATGCTGCTGGGTATCCATAAGGTCAAGCTCCAGATCCACAGGCATAAAAAGGCCAAGGTTTTTCTTTAAGATCACGCATATACCTCCGATGCCGACATTTTCCGTGTGTGTCAACAAGGCCTCGGGCTCTTTATGGTCTTTACGGATAATTACCAGGCAAGGATAGTTTGCCCTAGGAAACTTACGCCTATCAGAACCTTCCCACATTTACAACCTCCTTTAATGAGACCATGATTTACGCGACTGCTAAGGAGCGTAAATCATTCGGTCGAATTAAATCCTTGACATTTTGCTTTAGAATTTAATGTGGCAAAATGTCAAGGGTTAAGTTCAGCCTCAAACTTACGTTCACTGCGTTCCGTAAGTTTAGGCTTCACTTAACCTCCTCTGTATTCTCGTAATTGAATTGGCTTTCCCTGTTTTTTCTTCTATGTTTATGATAACACCCTGCAATTGCACATCCTCTGAGGCAACTTCAAATCTTATGGGCATGCCGGTAAGGAACCTTTCGATAATCTTTTCCTTTCTCTGGCCGATGACCGAATCGCACGGGCCCGTCATACCAAGATCGGTTATGTAGGCAGTCCCGCCGGACAAAATCTTTTCGTCGGCAGTCTGGACATGGGTATGTGTCCCTACGACCGCGCTCACCTGTCCGTCTAAAAAATGCCCCATAGCGATCTTTTCGCTTGTCGCCTCAGCGTGCAAATCTACAAGAATGATGGAAGATTTGGACTTTATTTTGTTCAATATCTCTTGGACTGTTTTAAAAGGGCACCCCACAACTGGAGGCATGAATACTCTGCCCTGTAAATTTATTACCGCAATGCCAATAGATTTTTTTTCTTTGATACAGTAGCCGTGTCCGGGATCTCTGTCGGGAAAATTTGCCGGCCGCAAAATGTTATCTTTTGTATCAAGAATATTTAGGATTTCCCGCCTATCCCAGATATGGTCACCGGCGGTAAGCACATCCGCTCCGTAACCTGATAATTCATCTATGATATTAGGGGTTACTCCTGCGCCACCGGCGGCATTTTCAAGATTGGCCACGACAAAATCAATATTATGCTCCTGTTTTATCTTAGGCAACAAAATCTTGATAGCCTCCCTGCCAGGATGGCCAACGATATCTCCGATAAGTAATATATTCATAGCGAATTCAAAATTAAAAATTCAGAATTAAAAAATCCCTCAAGGAAAAATGCCTGCCTGTCGGCAGACAGGCAAAAACTTTTGAATTTTAACTTGTTTTGTTTTTGCCTTTTTCATTTTGCCTTTTGACTTTACTTGGCGTATTCTATAACCCTGGTTTCTCTTATGACCGTAACTTTTATCTGACCAGGATATTCCATGCCTTCTTCGATTTTCTTGCGGATATCACTTGCCAATACTGCTGTCTCGGCATCGGAAACTTTATCAGGTATAACAATAACCCTGACTTCTCTTCCTGCCTGGATAGCAAAGGCTTTATCCACGCCTTTAAAATCTTTGGCGATAGACTCAAGTTTATCTAAGCGCTTTACATAACTCTCTAGGGTTTCACGACGAGCTCCGGGCCTTGCTGCGCTAATGCCATCTGCCGCAATGGCTAACACGCCATAAAGGCTGGAAGTCTCCACCTCTTCATGATGGGCCTCGATAGCTTTTATTACCTCTTCGCTTTCTCCAAATTTCTTAGCTAGCTCCGCGCCGATTTTGGCATGCGTTCCTTCTACGTCTTGATCTACAGATTTGCCGATATCATGCAGGAGCCCAACTCTTCTGGCTAGCTTAAAATCCAAACCCAACTCCGATGCCATAACACCCATGATATAGGAAACCTCTTTTGAATGCTGCAGTGTATTCTGGCCGTAACTGGTCCTGTACCTAAGTTTTCCTAGAAGCTTTATCAGCTCAGGATGAAGCCTGTGTATGCCCATATCAAATACAGCGCGCTCGCCCTCTTCCTGTATCTTTTGTTCCATCTCCTTCTTGGCCTTTTCTACGATTTCTTCAATTCTCCCTGGATGAATCCTGCCGTCGGAGATTAATTTTTCTATGGCCAGCCTTGCCACCTCCCGGCGCACAACATCAAAACCGGCCAAGGTTATGGCTTCAGGGGTATCGTCAATAATTATATCAATTCCGGTTGCCATTTCAAGCGCCCTGATATTTCTTCCCTCCCTACCGATAATCCTACCTTTCATTTCATCATTAGGGAGACTGACAACACTGACTGTTGATTCAACCGTATGTTCCGTAGCGCATCTTTGAATCGCCAGGGTTATTATTTCTCTGGCCTTTTTATCTGCCTGTTCTCTTAGCTCGTCATCCATGGCCTTATACATCTTGGCTCTTTCATCCCTTACTTCGTCCTGCATACGGGAAAGAAGCAAGCTTCTGGCTTCGTCTCTAGTCAGAGAAGAGATGCTTTGCAGTCTCTGTTTTTCTTCATTAATCAATTGTTGCAGTTGCAAATCTTTGTTCTTTATTGATGCTTCTTGCGCCACTACGAGCTCTTCTCTTTTAATGAGCTCTTTTTCCTTTCTTTCCAACAAATCGACTCTACGCTCCAGGTTCTCCTCTTTCTGCATGAGTCTTTTATCAATCCCTGCTAGTTCTTCGCGCCTGTCTTTGGTTTCTTTCTCGAAGTCCTGGCGAATCCGATAGAGCGTATCTTTTGCTTCTAATTCTACTTCTTTTCTTCTGGTCTCTGCGTCTCTTTTTGCTGCATCGATAATATCTTTTACTTTTGCCTCGGCGTTCTGAAGCTTCTTCTCTGCGAATATCTTTCTGTAGTAATAGCCAATGAAGATAAGGCTTCCGGCAACGATGAAAAATATCAATGCTTGGATAATGCTTTCAAGTGAAAACATGGCTGTTACACCCCCATTTCTGTTATATAAATTTAATTATATAACTGCTTGTTTTCTAAATCAAGCGGTCTTATGGTTAATTTTTATGAAGTGATTATCTTTTTTACCGGCAAGTCTACTGAAGAGTGAGGCAGGTCATCTACGATTTGGAAATCAAAGGCAAGGCCAATGCTTGGTGTGTCTTTGGGCAAAGTCTTTAAAAACCGGTCATAATAACCCTTGCCGCGTCCTAAGCGGTTGCCTCGTTCATCAAAAGCAACCCCTGGGACGATAACCAAATCAATATCTGCAAGAGATATAGGATTAGAAAACTCCTCTTTTGGCTGCCTAATGTCGTAAGGACCTAGGGTAAGATTTTTGGGAAAATCTTTTACCAAAAAAGGAACCAGATCTCTTTCTCTGTCAAAAACTACAGGCAGGCCGATAACTTTGCCTTGTGCCTGCGCCTCTTTTATCATTCTGTCCGTTTCTACTTCGTTTTTTAGACTTGCATAAAATAAAATAATCTTTGCCTTTT
>VGKH01000034.1 GCA_016867135.1 Candidatus Omnitrophota bacterium | reverse complement strand
ATCCAAAACTCAAAATCTAAAGCCCAAAACAGATGTTTTGGATTTAGACAATTCGAGTTTTGAGTTTATTTAGAGTTTAGGGCTTGGGGTTTAGGGTTTTATGCATATTATAAATATGGACTTAATCATTTCCCTTTTAGTTTTTTTGGCTGTTTTTTTGCTTTCGAAGTTTTTTGTCGATATCATAGTCCCCGACTTAATCAACCGCTACAACCAATCGCAGCAGAAAAGGCTAGCAAAGGTCACCGGCAACCTAGAAGACTCCTTTATTTTCCTGGAAAAAAACAAATTAGCCTTCCTTTCACTTACTCCTTTGCTTGGCGCCGGTTTTTTCTTCCTTTTATTTAGAAATGTATTTTGGCTGATGATCGGGTTTCTTTTAGGTTTTACTGTCCCTACTGTAATGACCAAGATGATCAAGGCCGGAAGAATTAAGGCCTTTGAAGGCCAGCTGGTTGATAGCCTGATGATTCTTTCTTCTTCCTTAAAAGGCGGCTTAAGCCTTATCCAAGCGATAGAAGCATTGTGCGAAGAGATGCCTCCTCCGATTTCCCAAGAGTTTAATTTGGTATTAAAAGAAAACAAGTGGGGAGTGAGCCTGGAGGAATCCTTAAGAAAATTAAGGCAAAGGATACCGCTTGACAGCGTCAATCTTTTGGTCAGTTCGGTTTTGGTCGCCAGAGAAACCGGTGGAGAACTAACCAGGGTCTTTAGCAGACTTACTGACACAATTAGAGACAACCTTAAATTAAAAGAGAAAGTTGCCACTCTTACTTTGCAGGGAAGGTTGCAGGGTATAATTATGAGCATTTTGCCCATAGTATTTGTCATTTTTATTAACAAACAGCAACCTGACCATTTTACTGTTATGTGGGAAAGCGATATGGGCAAGAAGCTGCTTGTGGCCGCGGTAGTTTTGCAAATACTGGGGATGGCCCTTATTAAAAAGATCAGTACTTTTAAGATATAAGGAGAATTATGGCGTTATATTATGTGATACTTGCCTTGGTAGGAATATCTGTTTATATGATGTCAGATTCCATGTTGCAGCTAAGGATGCGGCCTAAGCTGCGTTCCCTTACCCAAGATGCCCCAAAAAAACAATTTACACTTTCTTCTATAAAAGCCCTCCAACCGTTAATACTGCTTACTAAGCCCATAGCTAACTTGAAGTATCTTCAGAAGTTGAAGGCGCAGGGCGAGATCCTGAAGATGGATTTAGATTTGCCGGGCCTAGTGCTTTTAAAGGTTTTCCTGGCGATTATAGCCGGCGGCGCGGTTTTCATGCTTCTGCATGATTTAAGTTATATGCTTTTTGCGGGCATTATAGGATTTTTTCTTCCCGATATAATGTTTATATTTAAGATAAAAGGAAAGAAGGCAGATATCGTCAAGATTTTTCCTGAAACAGTAGATCTTTTAGACTTATGCATTGGCGCCGGCCTTGATTTTACATCTTCCGTAAAATGGGTAATCGATAAATCAGAGTCCAATGCTTTTACTGAACAGTTAGAAACGGTAATAGGCGAGATTCAGATTGGCAGAAACCGGACCGAGGCGCTAAGGAGCATGGGGAAAAGATTGCAATTATCGGATATCAGCAGTTTTGTGCGTACGGTGGTTCAGGCAGAGCGCATGGGAACCTCGGTTGAAGAGGCCTTCAGAAACCTTTCTGAGGATACCCGCCTAATGCGGTATCAAAACGGAGAAAGATATGCCATCAAGGCTTCGCTGATGATACTTGTTCCCTTGCTTCTTTTTATACTTCCCGTGGTTATGATTGTCGTGGCAGGGCCGATAATTATTAAATTTACCTCTGGCGAGCTGATTCCCAAATCATTTTAGATTATGAAAGCATTACGTATAATTCTTATTGCGGCGTTATCGTTTGTATTTATCGGCGCCGGGATAGTTTGGCAGAAGTATACCAATAAAGAATACGGCTTTTCAATTTTGCTTCCTCGGTATTGGTACAAGGAAGAAGGCCGCTATAACACGGCGGTTATGGCGCTTGCCCCCCAGACGGATACTAAAGATAAATTCCGGGAGAATATAAGCGTGATGGTTTCCTATGCGCCTTCAGACATGAAAGCGGAAACATACTACGCAATCAGTAAAGATGAAGTGATGAAAACAATACCCGGGGAGGAATTTGGCATCCAAGAAGGAAAGATTGTCGCCGGGTTGCATACCGGGAGATTATTAACTTTTAGTTCGCAGGCCGAGGGTATAATTTTTAGGATTATAACCGGTACTTGGGTGATTAAAGGCCGCGTCTACGTGGTAACCGGCACCAGCGAAGACTCCGAATTTTACAAGTATGAACCTACCTTTAAAAAAGTCCTCCGAAGCATCCGCATTCAATAAAACTTCTATATTCTAATTATTCTATATTTATGTTGGGTAGTCTGAATAGAGATTGAAAATTATCCCCATCAGTAACGGATTGATAGCGAAAAGAAGCATGGATAACAGGGTATTGGAAAGCGCAATAAGCATAGTAATAAATGCGACCGTCGCTACAAAGGCCCATTTTAGAGAATAAGATACGCCCGCGCCCTGGGGATATTTGAAAAAACGCACGGAAACAAATAGAAAACTTAAAAAGGTAGCTATGCGCATAAGGATAAAATACACATCCGGCGGGTATTTAGCCAAAATCTGCAGTTTTATTACGAAATATAAGTATATGAACGGAATAGTAATTAATATAAAACCAAGGTATTTAGCCTTATCTATCCCCAAAAGCACAACTAATGTCTTTACATTTTCTTTTTTGTCCCCTTCATAGTCTTTGAAATCAGAGAAGAAGCAAAGCACAAAATTAACCAGCCAGACAAGTATCGCCAAAGTCGCCAGCCTCCTGTCAAATAAAACCGCTAAGAATCTTTGTTCGCTTACGCACATTGCTGCATAATGTACGCAGGGGGCAAGAAGTAATCCGAAGGCGATATTGCCCAATAAAGGGATTCTTTTGGCGCGTTCATACATTATATTTAGCCCAAATAACACAAGGTAAAAGGTTACCGCCCCTTTATTCAGAAAATAGGTAATAATAAGTCCAACTAAAAACAGGAAAATGCTTAAGCCAAGCGCAAATTTTATATTAAGCCTTCCCGATACCATCGGCCTTTTGGGGGCATTGTGCCTATCTTCGGCTAATCCCAAATAATCATTGATAACCTGATTTACTCCCCAGCCAATGAACAAAATGCTTAAAACGATAATTTGCTTAGTCGCCGTTGGATCAGCGCCAGAAAATATAATTCCCAAGAAACCGGCCATGCCGGCGATAAAAGAACCATACCAGCGCATAGATACAATATAGGCTATAAGGTTATCTTTTAAGGAGAATTTTTGCATTTTTCATCCACCAATCCACGGTATTTTTTACGCCTTGCTCTAAAGGTGTTGAGGCAACAAACTCCAATTCACGTTTTGCTTTAGAGACATCATAGATATTATTGCAGTAAAACATATCAGCCCGGCTACGCGTAAGTAGCGGGCTTTTTCTTACATTAAATAATTTATAACACAATTCTAGGGTAAAGCCAATAGGCTTAAAGAATATTTTAGGAAGCATAGCAGGCATGTTAACATTAAGATACCTGCAAAACATGCCGAGATATTCTTGGGCAAGAGGGTTTTTTTCATTGCCAATAAGGAAAATGTTAATTCCCGGGAGGCTTTTTCCTAGAACCAAGACCATGGCTCTAACTAGATCTTCCACATATACCACGTGGAAACGATTGGTTTTTCCTACGGGCACAAAAGGGATGCCATCTAAAACCGCCTGGCAGAAATGAAATGGCCCTGAGCCGAATTCCCGCTCTCCATAGACCCATACCGGCCTGATAACCGTCAGGGAAATTTCATTTTTCCGGCAGAATTCTATCGCTTCTTTTTCCGCCAGCATTTTGCTAATTCTGTAGTGGTTAAGATCAGACTCAACGATATTGGAAAGAAAATAATCGGTCTTTGGTTTATATGGGCTGTCTTCATTTTTTGGGGTTTTACAATCTTCTTCTCCCAGGACTCCGGAGGTGCTGGTAAATATCAGTTTCTTTATATTATTTTCTTTTAGGGCCATTAGTACGTTTTTTGTTCCCTCGACATTAATTCTATAAAAATCTTCTTTTTTAGCCCAGTCAGCGACTAATGCGGCATTATGATAGACAGCGTCAAATCCGTTTACGCTTTTTTTGAGGCTTGGATAATCGGTAATATCTCCGTAAGCGGTTTCTATTTCTTTGGGCAGGTATTCCAAAGAACTGGTTTTACGCACATAAGCAGTTACTTGGTGTCCTGCCTTGATGAGTTTTTCTACCAAGTGGCTGCCGATAAAACCCGTTGCCCCGGTGACAAATATCTTCATAGTCTTTAAAATCATAAATCCGAAACCCTAAATCCTAAATAAACCCAAAACCCAAAATTCAAATACTCAAAACTATTGTTTTGAGTTTTGATCATTTGGATTTTGTATTTATTTAGCATTTCGAGTTTAGGGTTTAGAGTTTAAACCGTTATAACTTCTATAGCCCTTGGTATAACTTCAATCATTGCTGGCAAATATCCTTTCACATCGCCATCAAACTCTACAGAAGGATAATTATCGCAATAATTGATTTGGACTTTACTGCCGTAATTTATTTGCGCGCCGTCATAATCAAGAAAGTTGCCGAAATAAAGCTTAGGAATATTACAGAAAAACCTGATTCCTGAAGTCACCTCGATAGAAAGGATATATAATCTTCCGTCATCAGGTTTGATTTGATTAAAAACCCTCATGCCGCTTGCAAGATATGGGTCTTTGCCTATGGTTAAATTGATTAGCCGTTTGATGATTTTTTCTTTCCCATCAACAATTATCTTTAAGCCCGTTGGTTTAAATCCGAGAAGCGACACCAGAAGCGAACCCAAAGTGCCTAAGAAATCCCCTAAATATTTTCTAAAACGGGAATTTGCCTTATTGGCAATTAAAGGCCCTAATCCCACATTTACATTACTGGCAAAATAAGAAATGTTTTTTTCTTCTGAACCGGCATCGGCAGAATAGGTGATTTTGCCTACGTCAATTAGCTTGGTTTTGCCGCTCAGGATTGTTTCAATGGCGCGATCTATCTTGGTGGGGATTTTATGGTATTTGTTAAAATCCGGGCTGGTCCCTGCGTGGAGGACACCCAACTTAGGTTTTGAGCCAGATTCATTATCGCTTAGTAATCCTGTGATAACTTCGGCGATAGTCCCGTCTCCGCCGACCGCCACGATTATTTCGTAATGATTTCTAGAAGATTTGGCTATGTCTATGGCATGGAATTTATTTTGTGTATATTTAAAATCGAAATCGATATTCTTGTTTTTGAAAATAGAGATGATTTTGTCGCATTGTTTGCGGGCGCCTCCGCTATGCGCGGCGGGATTCATTATCAAGAGGTATTTTTTATCCGGCATAATCTTTTTTTAGGCTTTCAAAAACCGAGATTGCCTTGTCAATATCTTTGTCGCTAAGATAGGCCGAGGTAAGTATCCTAATGCGGGGCGAATCTTCAGGCACGCTAGGAGGAATAAAGGCTACGGTATAAATCTGTTTCTCAAAAAGAAGCTTTGAGAATTCCAGGGTTTGCTGGCTGTTGCCAAATAAAATAGAAAATAAGGGAGTTTCGGAAGCACTAAGATGATAGCCCATATTTTTTAGGGCGCCAAAAAGTTTGTCTTTGTATTTAAATATTTTAATCCGGAGATCATTGTGTTTTTGGACAAAATCTATAGCGGCAATTGCCGCTGCCGCGATATGGGCGGGAAGGGCGGTAGAATAGAAATACATCGGGCAATTATACTTAAAATAATCGATAATGTTTTCTTTCCCGGAAATAAATCCTCCGGATAAACCAATGGCCTTGCCCAAAGAGCCGGTGATTAAATCTACTTTATTATAGGCGTTAAATTTCTCTAAAATCCCGCGCCCTTCTTTTCCCAAGACGCCGATCCCGTGGGCATCATCTACGATTAAGAAGGAATCAAATTCCTTGGCAAGGGATGAGATTTTATCCAGGGGCGCTATATCGCCATCAGTGCTGTAAAGCCCTTCTATCACAACAAAGCGCATGCGGTATTTAGAAGATCCTTTCAGCGCCAGCTTGAGGTCTTCGGCGTCATTATGCTTGAAAAATCTCAGCTTTGCTTTAGTCAATAGGCAGCCGTTTATCAGCGAAGAATGGATGTTCTTATCGGCGATAATCACATCATCTTTATTGGCTAATAGTTGGAATATACCGGTATTTGCTTGGAATCCGGAAGGAAAGGCTATGGCGTCATCCTGCTTAAGGAAATCGGCAATCTTTAGCTCAAAGGCGCGGTTTATATCGGTTTGGCCGATAACAATAGGCGTGCCGCACATGCTTAATCCGTATTTCTTTATGGCCTTGATTGCCGCAGCCTTGATTTTTCTATTATTGGCTATTGCCAAATAATCATTTGTGCCAAGACAAATGAATTCTTTGTTGCCTATTTTGATTTTGCTAGCCAGCCCGCTTTCAATATTACGATAGTAGGGAGTAAAGCTTATCTTTTCAAGGGGGCTTTTATCTACCCGCAAGCTATCTATTAAGCCGGCCTTATCAATTTTTCCTTGGCTTCGTTCGGCAGCGGCATTTAATCTTGCCTGGATTAAGTCTATGATATCTCCGACCTTTAAGGATGAATCAAAGTTGCTATCGGGGATATCTATCTGAAAAATATCTTCTAACGCCGAAATCAGTTCTATGCCGTCAAGCGAATCTATCCCCAGCCCATCCTTAATCTTCGTATCCCTTTTGATTTTGCTGGCATCTTTTTCTTCGCCGACCTTGGCCAGAAGATTTTTTACCGTATTTTCGATGTTCTCTTGGAAGGTATCCATTTCATATATATGAAGTTATAAATAGTATACCATAAATTCTGGAATAAAAAAGAAGTTTAAAGAAGGGATGTGAGTCTAAAAGAAATTTAGCCGCCCGTCCTTCGGAGTCGAAGGATATCAGTTAATGGCAAGGCTCTACGGATTTCTTAGGGTAGGGTCGTGATGGCCAACATTACGCAGGATGAAATAACCCTTGATGACTTGAAATGTGATTCTATAGTCTGAACTAACACGCGCCTCCCAGATATCTTTTGTGCCTTGTATCTTTTTGACATGGAGGGAGGGATGTTTAAAATTATCTGCCAAGGTTCTTAAGGCGTCTTTGACTTTAGTCTTGATTTCTTCAGGCAAGGACTTATAGGCTTTTTCAAAACGCGTAGTTAGTATAAAATTCATCCCGTTAGAAAACTCCTTTTTACCCCGTCTTATATTTTCTAACGGGATTCATTTGTCGAGGTTTTTGATTAACTCTTCAACCGTTTTAAATTTCTTCACCTCGCCGCTCTTTAAGTCGGCGTCAGCTTCTTTTTCAGCCTCTTGCCATTCTTTTGACCAGAACCATGATTGTTCGGCGTCTATAGCTTTTTTGGGGATAATAATGATTTTACCGTCTTTGACAGTGGTTTCTACCAGGTCCCCTATTTTTAACCCAAGTCTTTTACGAATTACGGCAGGCAAGGTAATTTGGAAATTTCTTCTGATTTGAGTAACCATTTCAACCTCCCTTAGAATTTAAGAATTTCTTATTTTCCATAATTAAGTATAGCATAAAAAGTGAGTTTGTCAATAGCAAAAGCATACAATTAAATGCTACCTGAAGCCGGATAGGCACTTCGCCCCGTATAAATCCCTATGGGATTATACGGGGCTCGTGCACTATCTTCCTTCGGACGGCCCTTTTTACAAAAGGGCTGGGTCGTAATCGGAATTCCACCGAAGGTGGATCTATTTCTAAGTACTCATTATTTAAATTCAGATACGAAAATTTAGCCAGACTAGAAGAAGAGAAAGGCTAATCAAATGGGTAAGAAATACAAATTCTTGGCGGAATTTTTTGTGGTTAATCAGATAAGCCTGCATTAGGCCAAACAATAACGAAGGTAAAAATAATAGTTTGTTTAAAAATAGCCAAGGAATAGCCAGATAGGTGGCTAAGAAGGCTAAGCCGATGAGTAACTTCGCCTTTTTTTCTCCTAGCTCCGCGGGCAGGGTTTTTATCCCGGCATTTTTATCGCTTGAGCAATCCTTGATATCCATAACATTTAAGCAGATAGGCATAAATAGCAGAATATAAAGACTGAATATCTGCGGGAAGTCGAATATTTCTCCTCCAGCGAATAACCAACCCAGTATCACTAGAAGCAAGAGGCATAGGGAAATTATCATTTTAGAAAACAAAGCAAAGCGTTTTAATTTAAAAGGCGCAAACAGATATGCAGCGCATAGGCTTGAACTTAAAAGCATAAAATACAAGGTTGTAAAGTTTACTGCCAAAGCGCAAAGCAGAGCCAGCAAAAATACCCCTAAGGCGGCGATCCTGTGTTTCTTATTCTGTGGCTCGTTATTTATATAGCTTGCTGCATTGGCAAAAACCCAGACCAGGGAAACCGAAACCACGCTTAAAATAAAGCTTCCGATATTCTCCAAGAGGAACCTTCCTATATGTGGCCGAAAAAGCAGGATCCCCAGGATGAAAAACAGGACAAAATTCAAGGTCTTAAATAAGTCCGTATCTTTTAACAGAGCAAGGAAATATCCCCTATCTTTTAGATAAAATATGAGCGTTAATTCCAGGAATATAGCAATGGTTAATATGCGGATAATCGGGATAGGGCTTATGCCCTCCAGGATTATTTTAAAATAGCCAGCTAGGCTACGCATAAAAAATGGCATTAGGCCCGCCAATATGATAAAGGCAGAAATCAAAATAACAGTAGCTAAAGTGGCAGATATTTTCTTGGTTATTGCAAAACAATATTTGGCAATCAGGCATAGAGCCAATGGTACAGTGAGGTTTTCTCCGGGAGTGAATTGAGAGTAAATGGATAATAAATCCGCGAATTTTTTGGGGTAGAGGTAATGGATATCGATGCCTTGGCCTCGGGAAATAATCAGGTCAGTCAAGGGAATAAGTATCATAATCCAGCTAAAGCTAAAAACAGCGCGCAGGTTTTTACCTATGCTTTCTTTGGTTAGCAAAGTAAGGACTATTGGGATGACTAAGGCTATAGCAGTCCACCACAGCCCCACGTGCAAAAAATGTATGGCGATACTTGCGCTGGCAGGCACTGCTAACTCATTTGTAAAGGGCAGCAGCCTAAAGGGCACCATTCCCGGGTCAGAAAAAATTTCCAGGAAATTATACATAAAAATAGAAACCAGGAAACCCAAAATATAATTTAGAATAGGGATTTCCTGGTTGTCAAAATCCGGTAATAGCCCTGAAGTATTTTTGAATATTGTCATATGTTGCAACTAAAATATCATAGAATTCAAGCTTTGTCAACACATTCGCATGCCTTAATGGCAGGCATTAAGGTTTGTTTTCGATATTCGTAAGAGCAAAGGCGCAATCTGGCCAAATTCTTCCCAAAAAGGCCTTGAGCCAATCTAAGACAAATTAAGCCTTTTTTGTTCGAACAGCACTGGCCGTAGAGTTCAGTCTTAGGCTAGAGAACTAGCAAAAATGCCCCTCTTTACTTTCTGACTTAGCGTAGCGTCAAAAGATAAGCTTGAAAATTGCAAGTTTTAAAAACCTAAAAACTGAGTAAATCAGTAAAAAACTTAGATATTTCCAGGCTCAGTATAGGATAGATAGCTATAGATACAATCAGGTTCTAGAATGGACATTATCAGAAATAGTATA
Organism: Candidatus Omnitrophota bacterium; assembly: GCA_016867135.1. GTDB lineage: Bacteria > Omnitrophota > Gorgyraeia > VGKH01 > VGKH01 > VGKH01. The sequence goes on along the minus strand of VGKH01000034.1, from coordinate 3,907 downwards.
AGAGAAACATCATTTTGGACATTTTTTATGGTTGATTTGTCAATAGTTATGGAGATTGGACATTTTTCTAAATGAACTCGAGACTACTCAGCTATTGAACTATGGTTTAGAGTTTACGATAAGAAGAACTGGTTTAGATCGCTTCAGGCTTGAGGGGCATCTTGCGTACGGATAAAAGAGCAGGCGGCAGATTTGGGTTGGGAGGCAGGCCCATGGAGATATTGCCGATGCTGATGTTTGGTAGGTATGTCTTTGGCTCGCTGAGCAAACGAAAGAGAGGGGTAGATTTAGTCAAATCGCGCCTTCTTTTCTTTTGCACAAGACAAAGGGGCGAGACGTAGCAATCCTTTCATTGCTTAATGAAATCATCAAATCTTATTGATATTATTCGTGTTTTATCCCTGCTATAATGATTCTTGAGCACAAAGGAAGCCCTTTCCTATATCAAAGAAAAAGTCCTTGACAACATTTCTTTTGTATATTATACTTTCAATGCAAACCAAATCAAACATTGTATTTAGCAACAACTCGATAAAGGCAATTCTTAGTAAATACTGAGAAGCGCAAAGCCACGGATCTTATGAATAATAAGATATAATACTTAAGAAAGCCGGGCTGCCGAAGTTGTGACGACAGCCCGGCTTTCTATTTGCAAGATTAAACAAAAGTTTTGCAAAGTGTTATTAAAGAATAAATGATGGAGCCACGGATGAAAAAAGAAAATATGGGGGGTAGGGGGGAAATCTTGGTTTTTTCTCCAATGATAAAGAATCCTCTTATGAAATTAATGAGTGCTACTTTGGCACTCATTTTTTTATTTAATGTGGTTTGTCCTTCTCCTGCCTATGCTTGGCGTCCGGGTAATTATGGCGAAAAAGGCGCATTTGCCAGTTTTGCCGGAGGCTTCTTAGCCGGCGCAATAACTTCCATTGCCTGCATAATTAACCCAGTGGCTGGCGCGGCAAGCGCGGTGGCTAGCGATGTTGTGTCCTCAGCGCTCTATTATCATGATTATCAAAATTATAATGACCCTTGGTTTACGGTTAAAATTTTCGGATGGAAAAAGACATTTACCAAAGGCGAAGTGCTGCCGATGTTGGCAGGTATTGTTGCTGGAGCGGCAGCGGGTTTTGTATCCGGCTTAGCTTCCGGAGCGGGTTCAGCCGGAACAGCGGTGGCTGAAGGGGGTGGCCAGGGTATTGTAGATGGTGCCACTGGAGCGGTTGCCGATGCTCTTGCGGTCGGAGCAACAACCAGCGTTGCCACAAGTGCCGCTTCAAATCTTTTTACTAGAATAATCAATGCCATAGTGTCTTTTATAAACAAAGTAATCATCGCGCCAATCAGAAACTTAATAAACTTTGTTATAGATCTTTTTAAAAACCCCCAGGGACTGATCACGAAAGCCTTAAATAAACTACGTAATATGAGGCAGGCAGCTCTCAAAAATCCTAGTTCCTATTTTAAATACGGGACAATGGGGTTAAAAGGCCTACCTTATATGGTCTTACAATTAGCCGCAGATATGACCAGCGCAGTCATCAAAATGGTGATGAAGGCTTATGTGGCAGATAAACTACAACAAATATTCGATTTAGACCCTGCCGTAGCGGAGATCGCTGCCGAGGCATTCATGCGGGAAGTAGGCAATAGTTTTGTTGACGGTGTAGTGCTTTCTACTTTTGCCGCGCCTTTCGGTTTGACTGTGCAAACTAACGGCGGCTTTGCTTCCGGCGCATCGGGAGAAGATACAATAACTATAGATGGAAAAAAGGTTACCGTAAGCGAAGCGGCAAATACTGAGGTAATCATTGAATACGCAAATGGCACCCAAGAAAAAATGACCCTTGCAGAAGCAATAGATAAGGGACTTACAGGTCAAATTGCCTTTGTCAAAACCGGTGATAGACCAGCTGATCCAGAAGCAAAGCCATGGCCAACTCCAGGTGGAGGAATATACAAATCAGTTAAATCAATGGAAGGATGGAATAAAGCAGTTTCAAAAGTTAATAGTTATTTAACCGGCGAGGTGGGAGCAGCGGAAAGAAGAGATGAAGCCGGCCGGCAGGCAAGAGAGATAACAGGCACAACAGGCACGGTTCAAAGGGACGCAGAGGGTAATTTTCTGCGTATAGTAGATAAAAGGGATGATGGAAAAAGTCAAGTTATGATGAAAGAGTTGGCAGATGCAAGAGCTGTTGTGCTTATCGACGGCAAGCGTACAGAAGTAAGTATAGGGGAGGCATTGGCTTCAGGATTGGAGATACAAGGCATAACTGTTGGCGACAAATTTATAGGAGCTTCAAGAGCCGATCTGCAGGAGATATCCTCTTCTCAGCCGTTTCAAAATTATTTGGCTGCGCTCAATAATCCTAAAGCCCAGGGCGTTTATCTTTGGAGAGATGTTCATGGAAATCCCATTTCCAAGAGTTTTCCGATAATGGCGGGCATGAGGGCAGTGCAGAATAAAGGGTTGGGTGGATTAGCCGGCGCTGCTGTCAAGGTAGCGGCGTTAAGTGTATTACACTACACCAAACTCGGGGACGATACCGGTTTTGACAGGGCTTATAAATTAGCATTGGCCGAGGCAGCCGGCGGCATCACCGCAGCAGCTGTAGATGAATGGGATGGTTTAGGTGCTTGGTATGCAGGTACCTCGGGAGCTCCCGCAGCAGCTTCTACCGCCGCAAACCAGACAGCGCCTACTGATCAAACACAAGCTAATTCCACGGGCGCAGAGCCAGCTGCTGTTGGAAATCAGCCGCAAACTCCGGGTAGCGGAGAAACCCCAAGCCAAGCAGGGAGTCAGCCTCAAGAAAATACTAACGCGCCAAATCAGCCAGCGTCTTCATCTTCAGGAAATCAGGGTAGCAATGTCCCAACCGGTTCGGTCGATAGTTTGGCAGTAGCTGCGTTGCCAGAATCTGCGACTGCCTTAGCCTCGGATATTGTAAAAACCGCGGAGAGCACAGGTAAAAGAGAACAAGCGAATCTTAATCCCTACAGCAGTCGTCCGGAAGGCATGACAAAGTGGGATAATTTCCAGAGAGTATTTGCCCATGAAGTGGTTGCAGCCGGCGACAAAATTGCCTGGGCGGCGCTTGCCAGCAAGTATAATTGGGATCCGGTAGTGGCTGAATTGGGCCATCTTTTTACCAATAGCTATCTCTCAGCCGGTGTTGATGCGATTTTCAGGCGCGATCCCGGCAAGGCAGAAGAAACAGGTTATACTAAAGTCGGCTCCCCTGATAGGGCATTGCCCGAAGACCAAACCAAGATAGACGACCGACATTTAGGCCAGACTAAAGTAAGGAAAAAAGATGGAGACGGAACCGAACATGCTGTTTTTTATCCTTCAGTAGAAAATCCGGGAGACTTTAAGTTTGCTGAGCTAACTACCACTAAAGATGAAAAAGGCAGGGCCCAGGTAGCTGAAAGCACTACATCCGTAGGCATTGACCAGGTTAGCGGGGTCTTGGTTAAGTATGATGTCACACGCGGCGAGCAAGGAGAATTTCTGGTTACCGGCCAAGATGCTTCAGGCCAGACGCATACTTATCGTGTTTTGCCGACAGCTGAATATCGGGTTGAAAAAAGACAGGTGGATGCATTTCAGGCCAAAGTTACAAAAACCGCATATGCAGCAGGTTCTCCTCCCGAAGTTAAATATGTAGAACCATTAACTCGGGAAAAGATAAACAAAACATTTGTAAAAGTTGATTCCGCAAGAGATGAAGAGAGGGGCGGAGAAATTATTACTGGCACAGATAAACATGGCAATGTGGCGACCTACTTTTTAAAGGATTCCGATCCTCATTTAGGCGGAAAATTAAGCTTCAATTTAGAGGGTTTAAAAACTTTTAATAAGGCAGCCTGGGAAAACTTCAATAACAATCTTAACTTGGCG
>VGKH01000033.1 GCA_016867135.1 Candidatus Omnitrophota bacterium | reverse complement strand
CATTTGGATTACATTGATACCGTTTTTAGTTCCAGCAACTTTAAAATCCATATCCCCAAAATGGTCTTCTAATCCAGAAATATCCGTTAGAATCAAGGTTTTATTCTTTTCCTTGATTAAACCAAGGGCCACTCCGGCCACTGGCTCTTTTATAGGAACGCCGGCATCCATTAGAGATAAGGTCGCGGCGCATACCGAAGCCATGCTGGATGAACCATTGGATTCTAATATCTCCGAAACTACTCTTACGGTATAAGGAAACTTATCCTTCTCCGGCATGACTGCCTTGAGCGCTTTTTCTGCCAAAGCTCCGTGTCCTATCTCGCGCCTTCCGGGCCCTCTTACCGGGCCGACTTCTCCCACGCTAAAAGGCGGAAAGCTATAATGCAACATAAAGGTCTTAAAGGTTTCACCTTCCAGAGCCTCTATCATCTGCTCGTCATTGCGCGTGCCCAAAGTCGTGACTGCCAAGCTCTGAGTTTGGCCTCTGGTAAACAGGCTTGAGCCGTGCGTACGGGGCAATACCCCGATTTCGCAGGTTATCGGCCTGATGTCTGTACGCGAGCGGCCATCAATTCTTTTATCGCTTTTTAATGTAAATTCCCTGACTAATTCTTTTTCTACCTCGGACAAGACCGTCTTTATTTCCCCTTCCAATTTCTTGCGCTCTGATTCGTCAGTCTGGGCAGGGACTAATTCTTTGACTAATTCCTTGCCCAATAGAGCGACCGCTTCTTCTCTTCCTTCTTTTTTAGCTAATTGGAAGATCGCGTTAAATCTTGCTTCCGAGAGTTTCCTTACCTTATTAAATAACTCTTTATCTATGGATCTAAGCGCGGCTTCCATTTTCTTTTCGCCGCAAAGCTTGACCAGCTGCTTTTGAATCTCTATGGAAATCTTTAAGTTATCGTGGCCGAATTTAATCGCGGCAAGTAAGGTCTTCTCATCCACTTCCTTAGCATTGCCTTCCAACATAATCACATTGTCTTCTGTCCCGGCAACCACTAAATCAAGAACACCTTTTTCTCGTTCTTCATAATTCGGATTTAAAATAAATTCGTTTTCCACCATGCCTACGCGGCAGGCGCCAACCGGCCCCTGAAAAGGAATATCTGATATTGACAAAGCAGTGGAAGCACCAATTAATGCTAGGATATCAGGGTCATATTCGGCATCGCTTGATAAAACCATAGCCATAATCTGTACTTCATTGGCCATGCCTTCGGGAAAAAGCGGCCTTGTCGGCCTGTCTATGAGTCTTGCGGCTAATATTTCGCCTTCGGATGGACGGCCTTCGCGTTTAAAAAATCCCCCCGGAATCCTGCCGGCAGCGTAGGTCTTCTCCTGATATTCTACGGTTAAAGGAAAGAAATTTAATCCTTCTTTCGGCTCTTTGCTGGCGCAGGCAGTAACCAAAACTACCGTTCCGCCGTATTGAACCCTGACCGCACCGTTTGCCTGTTTGGCAATCTTACCGGTATCAATAATTAGTTTTTGCCTTCCAAAACCAATATCTACTTGTTGGACTTCCATTTTTCTATAACCTCTCTATTTACGAAGGTCTAATTTGGAAAGAATCTCTTCGTATTTCTTGGTGTCGCTTTTTTTAAGATAATTTAAGAGCCTTCTGCGCTGACCTACCATACACAGAAGTCCTCGGCGGGAATTAAAATCTTTTTTGTGGGATTTGAAATGCTCAGAAAGGGCATTTATCCTCTCAGTCAAAAGCGCGATCTGCACAGAGGAAGATCCGGTATCGCCAGAATGAACCTTGAAATCGTTGATTAACTTGCTCTTTTTCTCTTTCTTTAAAACCAAAACTGCTCACCTCCAAAAGTTTAGCAAAAAATATGCTGTTATCTAGGAATCTATTATACTACTCTCGCCTTCCAAGTCAAGCAAAACAAAGAGATATTATAATATATTTTGGGAAAAAAGCTAATATTTTTTTAAATCTGCTGCGGGGCAAATCTGATTGTAGGCACAGAACTCGCAGGCAAAATATGTGGGCTTGGCGACGAAATCCGCGCTGCGTATGCCCTTGGCTGCCGCGTCAATTTTTTCAATAGTTGATCCTATGTCCTTCTCGGTCTTCTTTGCCGCGCCGATGATCCCGGATTCAAGAAAATATAATTTTACATTTTCGGGAAGTTTGCCGAAAATCATCTTATAGGCCAGGCTATATATGGAAAGCTGCAGGCTCCTCTTGGCTTTCTCATCGGCGTCTTTCTGCGCCTTAACTTGAGAAGTCTTAAAATCAATTATTGATGCCTCATCATTTTTTATGTCGATCCTATCCCATCTTCCTACCAGGCGCACGTTGCCCAGTATAAATGAAAATTCCTTTTCCACATAGGTAGGGATATTTTTATCATCTTCTTGTTTCTTAAAGAAATCCTCTAAGGCTCTTTTTCCCACTTCTCGCCTCTGGTCATAATGCTCCTGGCTCAAAAATCCTTCGGGCCTAAAAGAATTTTCAAAAACCTGGATTATCTCATCTAATTTTACAGGGACCCCCCCAAGCTTGTGTTGATTGTAACGCTGCACAGCGTCGTGCATTGCCTTGCCGTAGATAACCACGTGGTGTTCCAGAATCGGCACGCGTAAAATATGCACATATTTATATTTTAACGGGCAGGTCAGAAAATCATCTATCTGATAATGGCTTAAATTGATAATCTGGTCTTCGGGGATTACTCCGACGCCTTCTAGTTTTGATTCTTGTTTCGGGGCGTGCCTATGGATTGCTTCCAGCGCCTCGGATTTCTGCAGCTTCTCTTCTTCTTGTTTTCCCAGAGCCTCCAGAACAAAACGGCTGATCTTTCTTAATTTTTCCGTGCCGTAATCTCTGGCGGAAGTAAGATACAATTCTTTTCTTGCCCGGGTCATTCCCACATAAAAAAGCCTTCGTTCTTCCTGAATATGGAAATCTCCTGCCGGCAAGATATCTTTTATCAATTCATCCGGCAATTCCAGCGTTTCATGCCTATGCGGCCAGGGGAATTTCCCCATGACCAGGCTTACCAAAAATACCACCTCAAACTCAAGGCCTTTAGCCCGGTGAATTGTCAGGACATTTATCGCCGGGATATCCAAATCAGCCTCAACCGTCGCCGGATCGTCGCCTGCCTGTATGAGCATATCCAGATAATTGACAAAATATATCACCCGGTCCTCTTTGGCCACGATTTCGAAATTCCGCACCATATCAAAAAACTTGGCGATGTTCTTAATCTTGTCTTCGTTCTGGAGACTAGGATTTTTAACTAGCCTATTGATATATCCGCTATCAATAAGGAACCTATAAAGGAGCCTTCCCGTGGTTTGCGTGCGGGAAATCTCAAGATAGTGCAAAATATCTTTGACTATCTTTTCTATGGTCGCAACTGCTTCTTTAGAAATTGATTTAAGTTCTTCTATCGTCGCGATATTCTGGAATACGCTAAAAAGACTCTGATGCCTGCGGCTGGAATAATTCATGGCAAAAGTCAAATCCACAAGCGGCATTTTATAAATCTCGGAGCTTGCCAAATAATAAAGGCTCAAAGAATCATTAAGGCTGCCCATCAATCTTAAGAATGCGATTGCTAACCTGACCTCTTCACGCGAATACAGGCCCTGGTTTCCGCTAAAGCGCCAGGGAAGATTATGCATATTAAACGCCCTCAAAAAGGCATCAGCGTCGGAATTTGACCTGACCAAAATCGCGAAATCCTGGAACCGGTATTGGCCCGAATCGACCTTTTGTTTTATGATCTTGGCGACCTCGTCAGCCTCGGATGAAACATTATCAAAATGTAAATGCTGGACTTCCTGCCCGCCCTTTTCTAATCCAATGAGATGTTTGTCAATCTTTGCCTCAACCTCAAGCCTGTCGGGATTATTATTCTGGATTAATTGGTAGGCGCTGTCTAAGATCGCCTGGGTAGAGCGGTAATTCTTGGTAAGCGCAATCTTTTTTGCCTCGGGGTATATTTTTATAAAATTCAGGATATTACTTACCGCTGCCCCTCGCCATTTATATATTGACTGGTCGTCGTCGGCAACTACGGTCAAATTCTTATGAGACGCTGCAAGCAATTTCACCAGCTCAAACTGGGCGTAATTAGTATCCTGAAACTCATCAACTAAAATAAATTTAAATTTATTCTGGTAGAATTTTAACACGCTGGGATGATTGCGGAATAGCTGCAAAGTCAGATAAAACTGGTTTCCAAAATCTATTTTTCCTTCTTTGGCCAGCAACTCTTGGTATTTCTTGTAGCAAGAAGCGATCTCTAATTCTTTGGCTGCCTCTTCAGCCAAAGCTAAATCGGAAGGATTCTCTAAGGATTTTTTCTGTAACCCTTGGGCAAAAGCAACATATTCCTCGGGAGAAATATCTTCATCTTTGGCGCGGCTAAAAAGCGTAATCATCGCTTCAATAAATTTTGCGGGATTGCTTAACGGCCGGTAATAATTCAAGGGGAAATCAAAAAGGTGTTCGCGGAAAAATACGATTGTCTCCGGGCGGGTTAAAACCTTAAAATCCGGGCTAAGGCCCAACTCAATCGCCTTCTCTCTTAATATCCTGTCTCCGAAGGCGTGAAATGTCTGTATCCAGGCGTCGGTGAATCCGTAGGGAACGATGATATCCACGCGCTCCTGCATTTCCACAGCCGCTTTATCGGTAAAAGTAAGAGCTAGGATTTCTTCCGGCCTGGCTTTTTTTGTCTCAATAAGATAAGCGATACGGCGGGTAATGACCGCAGTCTTACCGGTGCCCGCTCCCGCGATAATCAATAGCGGCCCGGCCTCGTGTACCATCGCTTCTTTTTGTTGAGGGTTTAGGTTCTCTAGTATTCTGTCATGCATAATCAATAAACTTCAGGATTCCGTTTTAATTGCTCAAAAACTCATTTGGTTTATCTGCCGGTAATACTCTCTGATATTTTTAGCCGAAGAAATAAATGCGCTCATTAAATAATAAGTCAAGACAATCACGATAATACTGACGATTATTTTAGCCGCCATACTAAAACGAGGATTAAACCAAAGTAGCGGCAAGGCTATCGGCCCGACGGCTAAAAAAGCTACCACCAGCGTTGAAGTCCTAAAATACCATTTCTCTTTTTGTTTTTCTTCAGGCATATCTTTTTTGGGTTTCCTATCTATAAACGACTATATACTTAAACAAAAAATCTAAAAAGGATATTTGTTAAGATTTTTTTTATTCTTTTTCTTAGGGCTACCGGCAAAAAAGAAAAAAACTTATCTGCGATAAAAGTAATATTGCTAATTTTCTCTATGCGCAATTCCCTAAGTAATTTTTTATCATAATCTGTTCTTTGCCTAAACCTATAATTTACAAGGCACCTACTGTTTATTTTATAAAAAAACTCCGCTTTGATATCGAATCCCGGCATATATAAAGTACCTAAATCGTCGACATGCTCGTATATTTTATTTTCCCATACATATTTGTATAGGTGGCTGCCAATTACGCCTTTAAAAACATTATATTTATGACGAAAAGGCTTTAGCTTTTCCATCATTCGCTTTGTAAGCAAATAATCTTCGTAAGTCTCGCCAGGAACCCCGACAATTAAGCTACAATATACATTGATATCATTTTCTTTGCATAAATTAATCCCTTTTTCTATCTGCTCTAAAGAAATGTTCTTAGATAAGAAATCTAAAATCCTCTGGCTGCCACTTTCCACGCCCAAGTAAACCGACCTGCAACCAGACTGACGCATTAATTTCACCAACTGTTCGTCGCATAAACTATCAACCCTGGTCTCACAGCCCCAATAGATATCGATATTCTTTTTGATTAACTGCTCACAAAATTCTATCGTCCTTTTTGAATTTAAGGTAAAATTATCTTCCCTAAAGAAAACCCCTTTGGCGCCATAATTCTTAATTAGATACTCAATCTCTGATACGATTCTCTCTGCGCTAAAATAAGTGTAATCTTTCCCCCATATAGATGACACAGAGCAGAAAGCGCAACTCAAAGGACAGCCGCGGCTAGTATTCATGGTAAAAACCGGCTCTACATCCTCCTCTATCCACGGACATATATAATTGTACGGCAACTTAGAGAAAATATCCCAAGGCAAAAAAGGAAGGCTGTCTAAATCTTTAATCCGTGGTTTTTTGAGAACTCTTTCTTTTGTCTTACCGTTAATTATATCTAAAATCGCCTCTTCGCCTTCGCCCTGGACAATATAGTCTACAAATTCCGGTATGGTATTGAGCGCTACTGCAGTATGAGGCCCTCCGACGATCATTTTGGCCTTAATCGAACCTTTTCTACGCAGTTTTTCAATCGCACCGAACATCCTTAAGCTTTCATGATAACAAGCTGTATTTACAGAAATGGCAACAAAATCTATATTATTTTTCTGAATAAAACCTTCTTCGATAAAATTGGATGGCTTTAAGAAATTATCGATAAAGAAAACTCTATGTCCCGCGTTTCTCGTTACTGAAATAAGAGTTCCCAGCCCCAATGGCGGCCTCTTCTCCGACATGAAGAAAGGGCTGACCTTTGGTGCCGCAGATGTAACAAATAAAATATTCATATAAATATTATCCTAATAAGAAATAAATTATATAATTCTAGAAGTTAAAACACCTTGGGATAAAACTCATCATTTCATCCTTGGTCTTCATATGATTGATTGACTCTCTCAAAAGTCTTATCTTGGGAAGCCCCGTGGTATACCAGATCAAAAACTTACGGAATAACTTTACGCCGTTTCTCTCTCCGTAAAAATCAACAGACATGGAAAGATGATCAGAAATAGCCTTTATCCTTTCTTTGGCGCTCGGCTCTTTTAGTATTTTGCCGTTTTTCAGGAATTCTGATATCTCTTTAAACAGCCAGGGATTCCCCAAAACGCCTCTGGCAATAAGCACGCCGTCGCATCCGGTTTCATCAAACATCTTCTTGGCTAATTGGGCGCTGAATATATTTCCGCTGGCAATCACCGGGATTTTTATATGTTTCTTGAATTTTCTAATAGTCTGGTAGTCTACTTCGCCGCTGTAGCCCTGCGCCCTGGTCCTGCCGTGGATAAAAACCGCGCTTATGCCTGAATCTGAACAGGCAGAAGCTAACTCTTTTATGTCGCAGGCCACCCCATCCCAGCCTGTACGCAGTTTTACTGTAACCGGGATATCTACTTCTTTAACAATCAGCTTAAGAAGGCGGTTTAATTTCTTGGGTGTTTTAAGTAGCGCTGCCCCTTCTCCCCTGTTGACAACTTTTTTTACCGGGCAGGCGGCATTAAAATCAAGCACATCAAAGTTATATTGTTTGATTACGTCAAGGGCGTGCAGGAGGTATTCCGGCTGACTGGCTAATAATTGCACGCCTATCGGCTTGTCTTTCGCGTCTGAATAAAGCATGCGTTTAGTCTTTTTGCTTTTATAGCTCAAAGAGCGGCAATTGATCATCTCGGTAAATGCCAGCTCGAAGCCGAATTTACGGTTAATCATGCGGTAGGGAAAATCGCTTACTCCCGCCATAGGAGCAAGAATCAGGCGAGACTTTAATTTTAAATTTCCGATTTTTAACATGGGCAATAAAGAATGGCAGGGACCCCTCACCTTTTTAGTATTCAAGCAATTTTTAATTTGAGCTAAAAACCTTGAAATGGATAAAAGGTGAGGGGTCCCATCTTTTACTAGATTTTAAGTTTTATGCCAAACTTAATATCCTTTTTTCTTCTTATAGCAATCCCTGCAGTAAACGGGTTTGCCTTCAGTCGGCTTGAATGGAACTTCGCATTCCTGATTACATTCTGCGCAAACTGCCTTGAACATTTCTCTTGGACGGAAATCTTTGCGATAACCGCCGCCTTCATTGTATGCTGTCATTTTCACCCCCTCATCCTAGCTTTTTACTCGTTTTTAAAACAACTTATGACAACAACACGAGTAGACATTAGTTATTGGATATCGCCTTTTTGCTGCAAATTCTCGATTCTCAAATACACTGTCTTTCTTAATATAACACAAAAAAGGAAATATTGGTTAGGATTTTACAATTTAGAAGTACTCCCCAAGACAAACTAAAAAACGGCAAGAGCTAATTAGGGATACTACTTAAACAAACCATCTAAAAATCCTGCTATCGACTTCTCGCTCTCCTGTTTAATCTGTCGTTTTTTCGTTTCGACATTTGAAGAAATTTTTGTTTTTGCTTCACCTATCTTTTGCTTAGCCCGTTCTTTGGTCTGGGAAATATTTTGATATGTCTTTTCTTTGGTTTCGGCAACTCTTTGACCAACCTCTTCTTTTAAACTGGCGGCTTTATTTTTGGCCTCTTCCTTTATGATAAAACCCCTATTCATTGTTTCTTCTTTAATTAAAGAGACCTTCTCCTGTGTTTTGTTCTTTAGCTCTTCAACCGTAGATTGCGGGCTTTCTAATCTTTTCAACCTTCGCTCTTCTAATATTTGAACCTTTTCTTCTTCGTTCTTTCCAAGGGTAGCCCACCAATCTGTTGCCTGGTCTAAAAAAGAAGACTGTGGATTCTCCGTGGCTGTTTCTTCGCACTGAACATTCTCTGTCCCCTCTTGCGTAGAAACCTCCTGACATTCAACAACAAAGGAAGCACTGAAAATTATAAAAAATACTAAAATCAATATTATTTTTATCATAATTATTCCCCTAAAAGAATTTATATAGCCGGATTCTAACCCAGAGATAAAGGCCGGGACCATCCGATCCCAGCCTTTTATTCATATATATCTAAATAATCTCGACTTTTCCAAAATCTTACTTTTTCTTATCCGCGATATCTCCGGCGATAGGTAGCTTGAAATGCTCGCCCTGATATGCCTTGATCATTAAAACGATCCATAATATCAAACCCGCTAACCATAATAAAACATTAATTATACGGAATAGCGGAAAAATAAAATACAGCCGGGCCATAAACAGTATCGATACCAGAATAGAAAGAAGTATCATTGCGGCCGTTAACCCTCCGAAGACAATGATCGATTGCATTGCGTGAAAACGCACGAACTTATTATCTTTTTCGATTAATAAGAAAATCAAACCAGTTACCCAACCCACTACATAACTCAAAAGCGCTGCTACATTTGGCTCAATGCCTGTTGAGGTCTTGCCCAAATCCTTGGTTTTCATGCTCCCCTCCTTTTTAAATGAGACCCGACGTACCGTCGGGGCGAATTAAACCCCGCACCAATTTCGAAAAAGTACTTAATTTTTCGCTGGTGCCTTAGGGACAATTTTAAAACTCAAATTCTTTTTAGTCAGCGTGCCCTTAGTATCAGTTACTGAAAACTCAACATTATAATTTCCTTCGCCGGCATAAGTATGCGTAATGACTTTAGATATTTCCCAGGCTGCTGATTCGCTTTTTCCGTCGCCGAAAGAAAGCGTCCATTTCGCGATAGGATAGGATCCTTCTTCTGCTTTTACCTTAAAGTTGTATTCCAGCCAATTGTCTTTAGATGAGCTTTTGCTAAGAGATGCTGTTGGCGGCTTAACTAATACTTTGGCTTCGACGCTAACAGGCTCCGGTGCAATAAATGCTCCGCCATCTGTAAGCGATGCCTCGGCAATAATCTTGTAGGTTCCGGCCTCTGGATAAACATGTTTAAAAGTTGATCCTGCATCGCCGCTATCTTTTTTTCCGTCGCCCCAATCAACGCTACAAACTGCTTCTACGGCCTTGCTCTTGCTAGTCTGCACGTTTAGCTTAAACGAAAGCTCCTTGTTTGCGTAGGCTTTATACGGTTTGCTGCTAAACTTAATAATTGTATTTTCCTGAGTCGGATCTCCTTGCTGTGATTGAGTCGCCTGACTTGACGAACCTGTGGTCGCTTGGCTAGTTTGTTGAGTTGAACTAGTTGTCTGAGTTGCGCTCGTTTGCTGCGATGATGTGCTAGTTGTTGCCTGCGTAGTTTGTTGCGAGGAAGCAGTAAGAGTCATCGCTGGCAAAGAAATAGTTGCTGGAAGCGCAAGATCTCCTGTGCCTTGAGAAGGAAGCGCCGTAAGCTTAACCTGTTTCGCCGAGGAAGAAGTATAATCGGTAAGCGTATAACTGGTAGTGTTGATATCCGTAATCAAAACCGGTGGTTTAGTACCGATAGTGATTTTATATTTCCCGAAATTTTCGGCGTAGGGATATTTGTTCCAGCTAAAAGTCACCCCAGATGAAGTTTGCGAAGCAATTTTAAAATCCCAAAGGCTTTCGCCGAAAAGTTGAAATTCTTTAATTTCGCCTTCGCCTTCATTATTCCATTTGTCTTTAGCCTTCACCTTTATCCGGTAATTTCCTGCCTTTAAGCCCGAAGAAAGAGTCGTGACATGGTCAGAGACTCCGCTTCCCGGGGAAGACATTCCCGTCTTCCATGTCGAAGTTTTAATCTTTCCTTCGGGATCCTGATATTCCAAACTGCTTTTGCCTTTTTCATCGTCGAGCTTGAAATCGACTTTAATCTTGGTTTTACCGACCTGCGATATCTTTACCTGGGAAGCGACCGGCGCCTTTCTGTCTGCAGGAGTTGTAATGTTGACGTTGCGGACAGAAGCGCTGGTAATCGCCACAAAATCCGAAGCAGGTAAAATATTACCAGTGGTAGTCGCCGCAGGCGTGACTTCGATTGTGAATATATGTTCGTTATCGTCATTAAAGGTCCCTGATTTGGTTGCCTGGCCTTTCAAATCGGTGGTGAGCTGAGCAATAGTCGCGTTGCCTTCTTTAACTAACACAGAAGCATTTTTAAGCGCCTTGTTTGTCGGATCCTTTACCGTGATGTTTAAGGTATAATTACGCGGCACCATTGTTACCGGCGGCAACCCGTTAAACCGACCGCAGGAATTAACCGTTGCATTGGCCGTCGTGGTCTTAAATCCGTCTTTGGTAACAGTAAAAGTGTATGAACCGGGAGTAAATCCAGAAGTAAAAACCCATGCTCCGCTGGCAGTGGTGGTAGCGCTCACGGTAGCACCTGAAGAATTCTTCCCCGAAACAGTTGCCCCGGCAATACCTTGGTTTGGGCCGGATAATATAAATCCTTTGCGAGGAGCAAGCTTATTCACATCAATTACTACTTCCCCTAAAGAACCTTGAGCGGTATTAGAAACTACAAGTTCTTTAGAAGCAAAATCGTAGCAGGAATTCCCCGATGTCTTAAAGTAATAAGTTGTCCCTTTATCGAGGATGACGTCATTACTGACTCCTGTTGTCCCGGTGCTCACCGACAGACGAAAATCCAAATCAGTATTTTTAGTCAAAACCACCGGCATTTCAGGCACTGAGACGTTGCCTTCTTGAGGCGAACGTACGCGTATTTTTACCGAAGGCGGCGGCGGCGTTGGCAAAGTAGTAATACTGCCTGTGTATCCAACTGCATTCTGAGGATTGTTAGTTTCATCGTTGTTAGTAAAAGTCCAGGAGCGTAAATTGTAATAATATGTAGTATTGCCCTCTAAGCCCGCCAACCTTAATGAGTGGTTGGTTTCAAATTGACGCGGCCCTTCGCGTGTTACCCAACCTTGAGTCACCACATCGCCAACCTTTTTCACGGCCACAACATAATTGAGCGACAAATCCGGCGAAGGAGAAAACATTACTTCTGTAGAAGCCAACTGATTGGTATTCCAGTAAAAATCAATGTAACCAGGGCCTGCTACTACATTAGGATTGCTTAAGGTGAGCGTATTGCTTACCGTAGATTCTTTACGTTCCGGACACAGACCAGCAGCAGTAGTCGCAGTCACCTCTCCGCCGGGGAAAATCTGTCCGGCCTGGTTAACGCAATCAACTGTAAAACGGTAGGTCTTGCCTGATTGAAGATTGGGCACAATCACATTGTGCGCAGTTTTAAAGGTATTCTCAATCACAGTAGCTACCTGCGTATTCCCGTCAAAGGCTTTAACCGTGCCCTTTACCGGCACCGAAGGGCTAGCCCAATTCACCGATACTGAGGTGCACCCTCGGTTTGCGCGCAGACTCTGCACTACGGCATTAGAAGGCAATATCGGTATTTCAATTTTAAAAGGATCGCTAGCGACATTCTTCACAGCAGTTGTATATGTGACGGTTTTTTCTACGTTATCTAAATCTATCGGCACAACAGATACCTGAACTTTTGCCGTCAGTCCCTGTACCAGCCTGAATTCGTAGGCAAGATCTTCAACTTTTATCGTTAATTTATCTCCGGAAGAAATAAACGGGGTGATATCGCGAAAAGTCACTATCTGCTGTTGATTCGGCTTATCAAAATAAAGCGTGTAGAGGCCGCTGCCCTTTCCTCCGGGAATAAACACACGGATGTTGGCGCGAAGCCTTACGCCCTCCAGCTTAAAATAGGGATCGCCTCTCAATGTCAATGTCGGGGCATCGTATAAAACACTCAATGCCTTTTCAGTATAATCCTCTAACTTTGCCAGCGCTTCGGAATCCGAACAGAGAGTCGCCAGCTTAATCAAACGCTTGGCATTATCCCTGACGCTCTCGGGGATTTTTCCTAATACCTTAGGCGCTAAATCTTCCACCTTGTATTTTGAGATCTCTACGCTGATTAAATCCCGTTCGTTATGATATGATTCGGTTGCGCCTAAAGGAAGGGCATCCTGGGTCGAGGTATTGACGCCGATATTGCTAACTGCGCTAGAAATATTCTCGCCGACTTTGGGGATTTTTGACACTAAATCCCAGAAATCCATCGGTAAATCAAACCAGGGCAGATCTATGGGAACACCGGTTAAGCCCACAAAGCCAAGCTGTATTTTATTGGGGAAAGAAATACCGAATGCCGATTGAAAGGTATTGTAACTAGCAGCCGCCGGTTGGGCTATTACCGCAAAAGTAACATCTTGTCCTGAGCGCACCGTATCGGGGTCATATCTAAAGGTAAGTTTAATCGGCGACTTAATGGAGATTGTCCCGTCGGAAATCAAAAATCCTAATTTGAAACGAATGCCCACCTGGGCTAAGGGAAGCCACGGCGACCAAATCGTATCCGGGACGGGTTTGCCCATAAAACTCCAGTCAAGCGGGCCGTATTCATGCGAAACATCTACGGCAAAACAAAGAGTGCTGCTTAGAAAAATACTACAGAGAACAAAAAGAAAAACACTAAAAAACCTTATTTTACCCATGATTACCGTCTCCTTTTATCACATTAGATGATCATGCTTTGAAAGTTTATATGACTCGACTGTTATAGTCTGGTTTTTAAAATCTATCTTATAAATTAGAGTATACTGCACCCCTGCTGTTCTTTTGAAAAAAGACATTACCGCCCATGTTTTTGTAATAGTTGGCTTTCTCCCGGTCCTGATGCTGGGTTTAAAATTGACGTTTGCAAAAGCTGTATGCATCTGCCTAACGTTAGGTTCATTTAAAATTTTGCCCACCACATACTTCATTGAATTTAAGATGACCTCTCCGTCTCGCCGGGTAACAGGCTCATTATTTTCCTCTATAAGTTTGGCCTGGCCAAATTGCTTAACTAAAACCGGGCGTATAACAGCATCTAAATTTTTTACTGCTGGACTGGCTGGTTGCCTATCTTTAAAAGAGCTGAATTTAGGATTATTGGCGCCGCTTTGAGTAGCTGCGGCTTGCCCCTGAGCAGCTTGTTTTGTTAGCTGCTCTAAGCCAGCTTGGGACACATATTTAGTAGGTTCATCTCCTTCTTTCTTGCCGCAGCCGTTAAAAATTATGGCTGCCGCAAAAACTAATACCCCCACTAAAGCTAACGTTCGCATCAATCCTCCTCGTCTTTAATATTAATGGACTTCAAAAGGGTTGGTAAGTATAGAATTATTATATAGTTGAGAATCAAAAAAAGCAATATTTTTCCAGGAATATTGACAAAATCAACAAAGGCTTTCTGT
>VGKH01000032.1 GCA_016867135.1 Candidatus Omnitrophota bacterium | reverse complement strand
ACTAAAGACTCTATTTTATAGGCGTCGGGAGAATCAAAATCGTATCTACCTTGTTCGTCAAGATAGCACTCATCTTCAACAGCCTCGCCCTTTTGGGGCCGCCGAGGAATCTTGTTCTTAAGGCAGGCATCCATCCCCCAAACTAAAAAGCTACTGGGCCTCTGCCTGCCTAGGCTAGTGGCGAAAGTGGTTTTACCGGCACAGGTGGTATCGGCTACTAATATCAAATCCATATCTTTTAAACGCCTCATGACTGTCTGGCGTTTTAAAAAGTTGGGATAATACACGTTAGCTTCGATTTCATCCGGTAAAAATACGTCCCTGTATTTCAAGGTTAAAATCTTTGCCTTGGCTGGAGATTCCCTAGATAATATGTTAATGTAGCCGGATAAGCAGCTATAGAACAGCTCTTCTTCACCAGGATGTTTCAAGTCTAAGAGTTCTGTTAAATTAATATCGTCTTCTGTTTCTCTGATTAATGCAAAAGCTACTGCGCCCTTGCGTAAAAGATAATAGATTCCTTCTTCTGCATCTTCTGATTTTTGCCTTTGAATGCCTAAACGCATCTTTTCTATGGCAAATGGATCAAGCCTAGTCTTTGAAATGCCAAAACCTTTGCGTAAACTATCCGGATAGCGGCCATCGGTAGATATTCTTGTCCTAAAGCCTCCGAATCTCGGCTTAGGCGTCCAGGGGATACAGCTTTTACCCCCAAGACCCGATGCAAGTATTACCGCATTATGCAAACGGATAAAAGGCAAAGATTCAAGAAGCGATTCCCCTACGAGCTTATTCCGGACTAGAGCTCTGATATTCTCAAATAAACCTTTATTGATTTCTCCGTTTACCAGCAGGCGTTTAAAATAAATATCGACTGTGTCTTCAGGCAAAGTAAAGTAGCCGCGCCGCATATACGGCCTTCTGTAGTCGCAGCTGGCATCTAAAATATCAACGATAGAGAGAAGCCTTAGAAGATACTTTGTTCCTACCGGTGCCGAAGCAATGCTATGATGATGCCTAATCATTGTTTCAATTAATTTCTTAGTTTTCTTGGCGTCTTTTCCTCGAAAATACAATTTCCCCTTAACCATCTCCAATGTCAACTCAGGATGGATTTTTTTTGTTCGGGCGTATTCGTCTTCGGGCAACAACGTAGTTGAAGTAACCAGGTTAACCACTGAAGGATGGGCCTTGCCTAAATCGTGCAAGAATGCCGCCTTAACCAAGGCTTCCAGTTCAAAACGGTCAAGCTCTGCTAGCTTGCCTAAAATATATGCCAACAAAGCAACCCGCAAACAATGCCTTAAAACCCCCTGGACCTTCTCTATGGGAGGCGAGAAGATTTTGACAACCGATTGGGCAAACTCAATAGAAATAAATTCCTGAAGCTCAGGGTATTTATTAAGGAACATCTTAACCATTTCTTCGGAATTTTCATACCGCTGCCTTGCGGCATTCAGGGCCAAATCCGTAACGATAGCAGCTAAGCCCTGTTCTCCTTTAAATTCTGCCATCGTTGCGAGAATATCCGGAGTCTCCTCCAACTTCTCGTACAATGCCTCTAATGCAAGACGCAAATCAAAACCATAATATCCCGGCTGTTCTTGAGGCAAAGTAGCTAAATATAGCTTAACGATACCTTTGGCTGACAGCCTGTATCTCTGCTGAATAATCTGCAGCATCTTTTCTAATCTTAAAAAAGAAACATGAGGATGAAATATGCGCTTCCAGAGGCTCAACTGGATTCTGGCGGCAAAATATCTCAGATTTTGCGGGAATATGGTTGGGAATAACCAAATTATCAAAATAAATATAGTCGCAAGCGCAACGAAAGGATGAAGTTTCAAGATTAAATAGCCCAGCGACAAATCCACAAGAAAAACGCTATCGCCATGCTTGAGAGTTGGTTGTTTGGCTGAACTTAATATTACATGGATCCGATTTATGTCTTGGGCTAATCTCAATAATAATTCTAAAGGCATATAACCTTTGCCGCTAGATAATGCTGCCTCCAAAGTTTCAATGAGCGGATTAAGGATGGTGAGGATTCCATTTCTTATTTCCTCCACTCGAGGCGTTTCAGTTTGCAAGTCATCGCTTGAGGCATAGGTTACGGCATAACGTAATCTCTTTAAACGAATCGGAACTTCTGCTGCCCTTATACTGTTCGGCCATAAATCTATTTCATCACTTCGCAAAGCTTTTTTCTCTCCACCGATAAAGGCCAATATATCAGCTATGTTTTCCAGGATATCGACCTTAAATGGCGGACCGGTGATTCCTGGCGGAATTTCTTCTTTTCCTGGGTTTGCCGCATCTGAACTTGCGGTAAGGGCCATAACCGGTAGGCCAAAGAAACATCCGAGGCGGGAACTAACATCCTCTGCTAAGGAAGGCTCATATGAATAATTCAATGTACTCCGGACCAGTTCCTCTACTTCTTCTTCCATGCCTGTCTCAAAAGAAAACTTTCCTGCCCTTACTCTTTTGTTATAACCAACCAAAGCCATGAGGTATATTAAATGATTATAAGGGAATAATCCCTGTAGCGGTTCTTCCTCTTTTGAGATCGGCTGCCCTTTGAAGATGCGATTAAGGAGATCTAAATGCATATCATGTCTTGATTCTATAAACCTAATAACCGTATCTTCGTCAGCTTCTTCAATGATGAATTTCTCTAACGCCGCTTGGTACGGCATAACTACAATTTTTCCTGTAAGCTGAGGATAAAATTGGAATAAAGTCGCATCAATATAGATAACTTCCTGATTGTTTAAAATAAGCGCAAGCCAAAAATGCTTAGAAAACATTTCTCTGTTATGCTCGTTGTAATATTTGATCCCGAATACGACTTCTAATCTATCGGGTGAATCGCCGGAAATCGGCAGGTTAAACTTCTTAGCAAGAATCCTGGCAAGCGCTATCGAAGATTTTTTGCAGACGTAACTATCTTGTTTTAAATCGGCAAAGTAAACGCTGGCTACAGAATCAAGATATGGGCCTATCTCGACTACTAAATCCCTCTGCCTCTGGGAAAGGTGGGCATAAATATTTCCTACTTTGGGCTGCTGCTGTGCGCTCGTCATTGCCATAACCGGTAGGCCGAAGAAACAGCCTAAATGCTCATCATCCTCTTCACCATCTAAGTATTTAGTTTCTTCATCATCTTCGCCTATATATTCTTTTAATAAAACCCACGTCCTATCCGCTGCTTCATCGGAAATTCCAAACTCATCAACGATTCTCAAAATAAACTCATCTCTATGTATTAAATCTTGCGTACTGATTAAATAATCTATTTCTTCCTGGATTTTTTCTAAAGGCAAATCTAAGAGCAACGCTATCCTTATTAAAACATCTTCCTCCCTGCCAGCGTCAACGTCATCAGATTCTATGGTAGGACCATCCATCTCCGCAGCTTCTTCTGTCTCATCAAGCTGTTCTGAGTCACTTTCATGGTATATCCAAGATCTGTCTTCCTCTCTGTCTATCTGAGCCAAAAGCCTTTCTAATTCCTTGGATGGCCTAGTAAAATTATCTATAATACATCTAAGTAAATCTGTGCCTTCTTCAGTATCTAAGAATTCAAACATTAATGCTGAAATTCTCTGATCGACTAATGCGTCATCCAAAGCACTAAGTGCGATATCGGAAGCATTATTCGCCCAAAACATGGCTCTATTATATGCTTCGGCGCGCGCTCTTGCATTTTGATATACTAATCTTCGGAAATCCCTATATATTTCTTGCCGCTTCTGTTCGGCTTTGAGCCTGAGAATTCTAACATTACTGATCTTGCCTTTGTAAACATCGAACATTACCCAATTATGCGGAAAATAGGGAAATCTCCGCTGAGCTTTACCGCCGATTCTTAAATTCCCGTGCGAATCCAATCTTGACTTGATAGTTTTATTTTTTAAGCGGTTAAATTCCTCAATTGTCAAAACCAAGAAAGAATCTACAAGCTTCCCGCTGGAGGTATCAAAAATCAAGTTTAAGTGGCGGCTCTTGCCTATGCCAACGAAAAAGACCTTTATAACTACGCCGCCTTTTACCGTTATTTCTACTTCGGCATTGGGATACTTGAAACGCGCCCAATCTTTACTGCCGATTTTAAGGAAACCTTCTTTATCTAACCTGAATCTTTTAATGATATGATCGTTTAACTCCGCAAACCGCTCTCCTCGCAACGCCCCGTAGAAACAGTCTATCAATCTTCCTGATTTTCTTTCATATACCAGAGAAAGGATTATTGTCTCTTTTGCCTGGCCAGATTCATCAACGATTCTTACTTCGGTAACGATACCTTCGTCTACGTCTATCTCTATTTTATCTTCGGGTAAGTCGGTGATATTAAGCCATGTTCGTGCACCTACGCTAATATTCCCGGTTTTACCGCGATAAAACTCTCTAATAGTTACGTTGTTTAATTTCTTGAATTCATCTTTGACTATTTCGTAAAATGAACCGCAAAGTTTTCCTGTAGTCCGATCGTATATTAAAGCGAGTTTTCTCGTCATATCGGAACCGACAAGCCTAATTTCTGTAGGAATGCCGTCCTTGACCAAGGTTTCAACCTCTTCATGGCCGCGACCTTGGAACTTGGTCACTTTTTTCCCGCCTAAATATAGCGAACCCTGAGAATTCAAAAATAATTTCCTTACAGTAACATCCCGGAAAGTAGCCAATCTCTTTGGAGTTAATCTTATAAAAGCATCTATCTGCTTTCCTGTCTGGCTATCAATGACTTGCGAAAAAATTCTTTCTGTATTATCAGTCAGAAACTTAATTCGGACAGGAAAGCCGTTAATTATCTCCACTCCAACTAACTCATGGCCTCGGCCAGCAAAAGATGCCCAAACCCTTCTGCCAAGCTCTAAAGACCCTAATCTTCTTAACCTCAGCCTTATGATTGCATGCTCTATGGTAGCTAATTTTCTCTTGGTTAACTGGCGTTTACCTTCTGATAAATCTAATGAATCAAGATGTTCTCCTTCGCCTTGTTCTTCGGTGTTTGTCACTGCCATAACCGGCAAGCCGAAGAAGCAGCCGAGGCGAGGATCATTTTTAGAAGCGGCATTTCTTAATCGATGAACTACAACATCTGTGCCCATAATTCTTTTTCCGTCAAAACTTATACCGAGCGCTTTCCATTTTATCCATGTCCAGTTGAGAATGGTTAAATCGGCAATCTCTAATAATCTAGTAAACTCGGGATTAGGCACTTCGCCTAAAATAAATCTTATTCTTGATCTGTAATACTCTAGATTTGCGTTTACATCGACCAACACTTCAAGTATCCCTTTGGCCTCTGAAACAGAAACCGGTTCTTCTTCAAAAGCTGCCAAGATATTAAAGCCTTCGCTAAATTGCCGCTTCACCTCGTCGCAAAGCTCTTGGCCCCTTTCCATGCATATAAATTCAAAATCGAAATTATCAAAATCGGCGACATCAGGTTTTATTCTATGTTCTAATACCCAAATCCAGCTTAAGATATCCTGAGCTAATGCGCAGCCGGGGATTAAGATTTTTATATTATGGTCGCCGCTTTTTCTTTTTTGCTCCAAAATCTCTGTTATATCTGAAACAAATTCATCTACTTGATCTTCATACCTCAAAAACCGGCTGTAGGCAGAATGCCTCATCCTCAAGCTATAATGCCTGACTGCAACCTCAAACATCGCTAAAATGAGCCTATCAGAACCTCCCCTTAAAGCCTGCAAAACCAAAGTATAATTTCCATGGTATACACCAATGAATAACCGAGTGTATCCAAATAGCCTTAGGAAATAAGCGAGTTTTCCTGCGGTTGCAATGCGATAGCCTTCAAATCTATCAGCCAATAATTCGATCAACTCTTCATATTCTTTGATGCCATACATTGTGCGGATATCGTTAATTGTTTGTGTATGAATTAATTTGGGCTCACAACTCTCGCGCCATTGCCTCTGGGCCTCAGCAATAAGAATATCGTCGTCGAACCGCTGGGTCGCTTCCGTCATTGCCATAATCGGCAGGCCGAAAAAACAGCCAAGGTTATTATCTCTGGTTTTGCGCCCCAAGTCGGCTCCGAACCTAGCTGACGCTTTGAATAAAACAGGTTCTGCGTTAGGAGGCATCCTGTGACTTCCCCAGGTAAGTTGCCCGGTTTCATCAATCATAAAACGATCCCCGAGCAGTATTCTATCGGCGCTGCTTGCGCTTCCGTGGTTGAATATCACAGCGATATCAGGACTTAGCTCTTTAATTTTCTCCCATAACTTCCTTCTGCGGATAAGTAAATCTATGAAGCTTTCGCCATTGCGAGGGCGTACTGTGGCATCGCGCCTTGCATATCTTGCGGATCTTTCGCGTTCTTGTTCTCCATAATAATCCCCAATTTCATCCGGAGTCAAATTCTCCCAAATCCCGAATGACAACTCATCTGCTAATGGTTCTTCTACCACAATAAACTCAGCACCGGTGGCTTCTTTAACTAATACGATAAATGGCGAGGCAGTATCTTTTGAGCGGCTAAGAGTACTGGTAATAATTAATACTCTCTTGCCTGATTTAATCTTATTTCCGATTTGAGCCCAGAGTTTTTCTGCTGCCTTGGGCGCCTGTATATTTCTTCCCTTATTATTAAGCTGATTTATGCCCAGATCTACTCTACCTTGATACAATCCATGCCTCTTATTTCCTTCAGTCTCACCATGCCTCACCGACCAAAGTTCAAAATCTATATCAACAATAGGATCTTTATCAGGCTCATCGCTGGCAAATTTAATCCTGCCAGTCTCTGTATTTATCAAGACTTTCCCGTCTAATTCTGCAATTGGCTGCCACCCACCAATATTTTCTTGCCTATCTTCGCTATTTGTCACTGCCATAACCGGCATACCGAAGAAACAGCCAAGGGGAGAATCATCCGCGCTTGCATGGGTAGTTTGAGGATGCTTTGGATCATATACTATCGTGCTTTGCGATAATAAAAAGGCGGGCATCGGCCTATCAGGAAACATATCAAGTAAGAACAAATTAAGCACTTCTTCGCCATTCAGGGAAATGCCAAGACTCAATAACCCAATACCCATTTCTTTGGAAATATTCTCAAGCATCACTCGTGCCGGAGCGTTGTCTTCATGAACTGTAGCCAAATAGTAACGGATATTCTGCGCCCGAAGATAATCCAGGCTTCTTTCAAATAGTCGAGTCCCAATACCTCTTAATTTATAATTCATGGAACGGGCGACTACGCCAGCCAAAACTCCCTCGGTTTCTATTTCCGGAGACACAGAAGATAATAAATCTTTCTCTCCGTCATTTAATATCCTCACAATTCTGACACCAATTACTTCTCCGCTTCCTACGCGCGCGACTACAACCTGCCTGTTATCCTGCGGGTTAAATTTTAAAGAACTATATATCTCTTCTGCAAATATAGATGCTGCTATGACATCATGCATCACATGTTCCTTGATCAATCTTACTACCTCTTTAATTAACTGCGGATATTCTGATACCTGCACTTCTGTAATTTCGAAATGTTCATGAACGCGTTTCAGCGATTCAATTAATTCTTCTCTCCATTTATTTTGATCTGCAGCGCCCCGGTAGAAATATCCCGTAATGGTAGTACCGAATTTTTTATCGTTTTTGCCAACCCATCTGACATTTGGAACAATCTCAGCATCTCCAGCTGAAGACGGTACCAAACTAATAATCGCGCTTTCTGTCGGCTGCTCTATCACTGATACATCGGCGCTCCTGCCGACTGCGTTGGTTAAATCCCTTCCCGATTCTCCGCCCTCGCCGGGGCTATGCCTATCCTTAATCGCCTCTAGAATTGATATCCTTGCTTTTCTGTTTTTAAATCCTGCTCCGTTATCAATAACAATGATCCTAACAAAATCTTTTGCTCTTTCTTTAATAACTAAGGCTATACCTTTACTGACATGCTGATTGACATTATTTACCAACGCAGAAACAAAATAGGCTTCGTTTCGCGCTTCAAGAGTATCGGCAGAATACCAGAAGAAATCATATAAATCCTGCTCCTTGCTAAAATAATCAACTGTCGGGCCGGTTTGAACAAACCTATGCCCGGCAATTACTATAACCTGGAGATTCTTTCTTGTTTTAAGTTCGACCACGATCTGATTAAACCTGCTCCAATCAGCGTCTTTCTTGCCGGCGGGGTGCATGGCCTTTTTTGCCTCTCTTATTAATGGATCAAGAGGAAGGGTGTCAAAATCTGTATGAGGCGATGGCGCTGAGCCGTTTTGAATATCCGCCATCGCCATAATCGGCAATCCGAAGAAGCAGCCCAGGCTGTTATCGGAAGAAACGGCATTATTAACTCTTTTATTCTTGAATATCACAACGCTTAAAGGAGGCAAGGTTAAACGCACGGAATAAGGCTGGCCGTGGAAAGGTTCCCCTTCGGCTAACACCGCTCCGGCATTACCCATGTTACTGCCGCCATAAATTGCGGCATCGCTATTTAAAACTTCCTGCCAAATACCGGAAGAAGGAAGCCCGACCCGATAATTCTCCCGCGGTTCAGGCGTAAAATTACAGACTATTGCCAATGCCTCATCAGGGCTATTTCCTTGACGGACAAAACTAATCACGCTATTATCCCTATCCTTACAATCAATCCAATTAAATCCATGCTGATCAAAATCCCGCTGATGGAGCGCTCCCTCGCCGCGATAGAGCGTATTTAAATCGCGCACCCAACGCTTTAAACCTTGATGCTCGGGATAATCCAATACCCGCCAATCTAATCCGAGATTATGATTCCATTCCCTAAATTGGGCAAATTCTCCTCCCATAAATATAAGATTCTTACCCGGCATGGTAAACATATTGCCGAATAAAAGCCGTAAGTTAGCAAATCTCTGCCATTGATCCCCGGGCATCTTCTCTAAAAGCGATTTTTTGCCGTGAACTACCTCATCGTGCGAAAGGGCAAGCACAAAATTCTCGGTGAATGCGTAAAGCAAATAAAATGTTATGTCGTTCTGATGGAATTTCCTGTGTACAGGATCCAGCCTCATATATTCCAAGACATCGTGCATCCAGCCCATCGCCCACTTCATAGAAAATCCCAGTCCGTCGATGTAAGTCGGCCGCGAAACACCGGCCCAGGCAGTAGATTCTTCGGCGATAGTTAAAATCCCCGGGAAATTTGCGTGTGCAACACGGTTAAATTCCTTAAGCAATTCCATTGCCGCTACATTCACATTGGTTCCGCGTATCTTCCAGATAAATTCCTCTTCGGCCTTGCTGCGGGAATAATCCAAATACAACATTGATGCCACCGCATCCACTCGCAGCCCATCAATGTGGTATTTTTCAAGCCAGAACAGCGCATTGCTAATCAAGAAACTTTTTACTTCGTTCCTGCCATAATTAAATATGCGCGTTCCCCAATCAGGATGCCTGCCAAACACATCATATTCATGAGAATAAAGTTCTGTGCCGTCAAACTTTGCAAGGCCATGGACATCTTCCGGAAAATGCGCCGGAACCCAATCAATGATGACACCGATGCCTTTTTGATGCAGGTAATCAACAAAGTACATAAAATCCTGAGGCTGGCCAAACCTGGAGGTCGGCGAGAAATAATTGCTGACCTGATAACCCCATGATCCCCCGAAAGAATACTCGCTAACCGGCAAGAGCTCAACGTGAGTGAACCCCATCTGGAGCACATAGTCGGCTAATTGCTCAGCTATTTCTCTATAGGTTAACCATCTCCCATCTTCATTTCTGCGCCAAGAACCTAAGTGCACTTCATAAATCGAAACCGGTTTGTCTAGAGCCTGTGTTTGAGCCCTTTTATCCATCCATGCACTATCATTCCAACTGTAGGAAAGATCCCAAATTATAGAAGCTGTGCTCATGGGATTATCGCTAGTAGGAAATTCTGTAAACACGCCATAAGGATCGTTCTTGAGCCTTACTAACCCGTCAGAACCTTTTATGGCATATTTGTATCTTGTACCAATTGAGACGTTGGGGATAAAAAGCTGCCAAACCCCTGATGAATCCTGACGCACCATATAATTTCTATCTTGATTCCAATCATTAAAATCTCCGACTATGGCCACCGATTGGGCATTCGGTGCCCAAACAGCAAAATGCGTGCCGATAATCTCTCTATTAATCTTAACCGGATGCGCGCCTAATTTTCTATATGCCGCATAGTGCTTGCCTTCGCCGACAAAAAGATGAGTATCAAAATCGCTAAACCCTATCTCGTTAGTCTCGTCTGCGCAAGTAACACCCATAACCGGCAGACCGAAGAAACAACCGAGTTGAGAGCTAGAGTCTTCTGTGCCGTTTGCTAAAATCCTGTTAATAACAATTCTATCTGCCCTTACTTGTTTACTAAACCTGCGAGTCAGGCCGAGCGCACGAGCTCTCCTCATAAGAACACTAGACCTACCCATAATTATTCCGAGAGAGTACGATGCAGAAACCAGGCTATAATGATTCTCTGCCAATATTTCAGCCAGAACTAATTTTTCTTCCTCGGGAAATAGATATTTTCCTTCGCTCTTTCCGCCTTTAAAATTCCTGATATATGCTTCTTTTCTTTCGGCAAAAGTCCCAGCATAAGACTCAATAATCTCAAAGATTTTATCTTCAATTTTACTGACATCTTGTCTAATGCTTCTTTCGTTATCTACTGGGCCGATAATCGCGCCAACTTCATCCAGGGTAAGGAAAATGTTTATTCTATCACACTCCGTGACGCTGCTAAACAATATGCGGTGGCGCAGGACAATTTTCATGCGGTAATCT
The DNA here is from genome assembly GCA_016867135.1 of Candidatus Omnitrophota bacterium. Taxonomy (GTDB): domain Bacteria; phylum Omnitrophota; class Gorgyraeia; order VGKH01; family VGKH01; genus VGKH01. The sequence continues at coordinate 3,249 of VGKH01000032.1, read as the reverse complement.
TGCTCAAGCCGGCTTAAAATTCCCGGATGTTTTTCTAAAAACTCTACCGGGTGCCTGGTGGCCTTTCTTTGCCTTTGCGCTAATTTCTGGTAATGCTCAGGACAAAAATATCTTGAAGCAATAAGCTTGCGCAATAGTCTTATATAATCATCTGTATCTGCTGTTTTATTTAAAGAAACTCCTGCAGATGTCGTCGCCATCACCGGCCCGGCCTCCCTCAAGGCCGAGTCCCAAAAGCCATAGCCCATCGAGACGAGGTCGATGAGGCCCGAAAGGGCCGAGGCGGGCAGACCAAAGAAGCAGCCAAGCTGCGAATCGGATCTTGAAGCCTCAGCCAAAGCCTGCGGACATATATCTTTCAACACATACGACTCGCCCGTCTCATCAAGCAAAACAAGGCGATGCACAATACTGCTAAGTTGACGCACATTGCCCGGCCATTCGTAATTCAACAATATCCTCATCATCTCTGCGCTAGGAGCCCTCTGTGGAAATCCGTATTGCCCGAAGTATACTCTTAAGTAATAATCAATCAATGCAGGCAAATCTTCTTTCCTTTCCCTGAGAGGCAACAATTCAATATCAATGCCTCCGATGCGGTAAAACAGGTCTTCTCTGAATTCCCCCTGTGCTACCAATTCTCTCATTGATTCTCCGCTGACTAAAGTAATGAGCCGGAAATCTGAATACCTCTCTTTTGACTCGCCTACCCGCCTGAATCTTTTGTTCTGAAAGACCCTCAAGAGTTTAGCTTGGAGAGAAAAATTAAGGGAAGTTATTCCATCTATGACAAGTGTTCCTCCGTTAGCCTTCTCGATTAAACCATCCTTATCATTCTCTGCTCCTGTAAAAGAACCCTTTGTGTGACCAAACATTTCTGATTCAAATAAACTCTCGGGCACATCGGATACACTAATATCAACAAAAGGCCCGTTTCTTCGCGGGCTAACTGAGTGGATATAGCCGGCCAAGAGGCTTTTTCCTGTCCCGGTTTCTCCGCTGATTAAAACCGGAACATTGGTTGAGGCGACTATCTCTGCGATTCTAACCACGCGCCTCAAAGCCAAAGAGGCACCGACCAAAACCCTTTCCCTGCCGCTGTCATCAATAAATGTTATTGCTGGCGCCTGAGCCTGAAGCGGCAACTCAACCTCCGGTATTTCCCTGGAAAGGCCAACATCTTCCCCAAATACAAATATTCTTCTTACCACATTAAATAATTCGCGGATATTGCCTGGCCAATCCCTCTGCATAAGCTCCTGCATGGCGCTTTTGCTTAAAGGCCTTACTTCAACCCGATGCTCTTCAGCTAAAAGCCGTTGAAAATATTCAACAAGTAAAGGTATATCCTTCCTTCTTTTTCTTAAAGGAGGAAGCCAAATCTCCATATCGTTAACGCGATGATACAGGCCAAGAGAAAACAGTTTTCCTCCTGCTACATTCCTAAGATTGCCCCGGTTATTAGCTGTAATTAAACGGAAATTGGAACGGCGTGCCTGGGTTGAACCTACGGGGCTAAATTCTCCTCCTTTATCTAAAACATGCAATAGCTTGTTCTGTGTTGCTGGGGACAAATTCTGAATTTCATCTAGAAATAATGTACCGCCGTCGGCCTGCTCTACGAGCCCTTTTTTATCTCTGTCAGCACCGGTAAAAGCTCCTCTTGTGTGCCCGAATAATTCTGATTGGACAAGCTCTTCGCCCAAAGTGGAGACATCAACGGCAATAAAAGGACCGTCTTTCCTGCGGCTTTTATCATGGATATACCGGGCCAATACTTCTTTTCCTACCCCGGTTTCTCCTTCAATCAGAATAGGAATATCAGAAGCTGCTACTTTTTCTGCGTCTTTTATGGCTTCCAAGAAAGCCGGCGCTTTGCCGATCATTTCTACTTCCTGCACCGTCGCCATAATTGGTAATCCGAAGAAACAGCCTATATTAGCTGCTCCGCCCGTTGAAGCTGCGCGGGGGCTGATTAAATTGAATATGATTTCCTCGCGCAGGTTAGGATTTGCTAACCAGAGACGAGCCAATTGTTCAGAAAGCCTGTTTCCCTTAAAAATTCCCGGATCATCGGTAGAAATACCGAAATGGTTAAATGCTTTTAGGAAAGCTTGCAGAGGATACTCAGCGTAAGTCCCAACGCAATCAGGCATAATCAATTGATTGCTAAAGGGATTACCAATAATCTCCACGCGATTCCTGTTGGCAAGCTGGGAAATTTCTTTTTGTAATGCGCCAATCTGCTTTAATTCTTCTTCCGAATAAAGGCCTTCTTTCCTTAATATATCGATCGGAATAACCGCAGCCAGGCCGTGTCCGATACGCATCAAGATACCGCTTCTTAGACCATCTCGCATGCGCACCAGTGCCTGGATAATATCACCACGCGGCCAAGTCTCTCCTAAATGATCGCGAACCTTAAATCCATGCTTTGCGGCAAACCTTAAAGCCGGCCTCAATACCCAGAATATATAACCGACTTCGCTACCTACCGTATCTAATCCTACGAGACGCTCGGCCAATTCTGGCTGTTCTCTCTGCCATTTGTCCTTAATTGCGATAAAACCGCGAACCTGCTCAAGCGCCGCTTTTTGCGCCTTCATCATAATAAATGCACGGACACTTACCAAGAATTTTACTTCCTGCCTGAAACGTTCATTATACTTCAACGATTCTAAAGTAACGGCTGGATCTTTTTCAAATTCTCTCAAAAATACTTTTTTCCATTCCTGTCTTTCAAGTTCGGGGAATAAAACCTCTGCTGCTTCAGCTTTCTTACTTATCCACGCCCTCATCTCGGCTGATGACATCCTCGCAGTATTAAAAAAAGCTCGATTTTGGACTGCTTCAAATCCTCCCTTTTCATCTTTTAATAATAAATCCAAATGTTTCCAGAGGCTCGGTATCAATACAGCATGAACTTTTCCGCCGCTAATTTTCTCCGCCTCGATAAATCCTCTAATTGCCGACTCAAAAATTTCTGCAAATGGCATGCCAAGGAATACCGTCTCGACAATCGCCTCAATATAAACCACATTGTCTTCTTTAAAATAATAAAGCGCGGATTCCCTGGCAGCGATACGTATTGCATCGGGGCAACATAAGACGCTATATGCGGGATCAAATTTTGCTAAGAATGCGCCGATTTGCGGGCCGTGATTGCGTTCAAAGACGTATTCGCAGCAGGGACGAAGCTTATCTAAAGCTTCAAAATAAACCTTATCACCACCGAAGGCCTTGATGAAA
>VGKH01000031.1 GCA_016867135.1 Candidatus Omnitrophota bacterium | reverse complement strand
CTGGCGGTTATGATTATTCAAATCATTGGCCAGGATTTGCGCCTCATTTGCATCTTCGGTCAAGAAAAGCTTTAATGATTTCTCGGCCGAATCCATCCTGCCGCTGGCGTTTATGCGCGGCGCCAAGATAAAACTGACAAAACCGGGAGTAATCTTTTTATTTTTAAGACTCGCAGCATCAATCAAAGCCCTTAATCCGATATTCTTAGTTTCATTTAATTGTTTTAAACCTCCCTTGACGATAATCCTGTTTTCTCCGGTAATATCCATAACGTCGGCAACTGTTCCCAACGAAACCAGATCCAGGTCTTCGAAAGCGTCTTCACCTGAAATTGCCTGGATTACCTTAAAGACTACTCCCACCGCAGCCAGATCCTTAAAAGGATATTTGCAATCCGGCCGCTTGGGATTGACTAAGGCAAAAGCCTTTGGAAGCTTATCATCCACCGGCTTGTGATGGTCAATAACGATTACATCAATTTTTGATTTATTAAGCAGGTCTATTTCCTTGAAATTCGCCGTGCCGCAGTCAACGCTTACAAAAAGCGTGATTTTGTGTTGCTTGGCGAACTTGACGGCATTTTCATTTATGCTGTAGCCTTCATTTACCCGGTGAGGAATATAATATTTTGCATCAACACCCATTCTCTTTAATGCCGACAAAAGAATGGCGCAGGATGTTACTCCGTCGGCATCATAATCGCCGAAGACCAAAATCTTTTCTTGATCCTTGGCTGCCTTTTTTATCCTGTCTACGGCTTTTTGCATGTCTTTTAAGAGAAACGGGTCATGCAAATGCGAGATATCGCCGTTTAAGAATTTCCCCAAGGATTCATGGTCGGTCATTCCGCGGTTAATTAAAATCTGGCAGATTAAAGGATGGATATTGAGTTTTTGGCTCAAGTTTAGTTGTAAGGCGGGATTAGGGGCTTCTATCTTCCAGGCATTACGCATGGCTACATCTTCTCGGGTATTGATACATTCAAAAGCTTTAAGCCATTGGCTAAAACAAGGCGCGTGCCCTCGACCAGATCCAGCCGGGCAAGCATGAGTTTATGATTTTCGTTTATGACCTTGTGGGTGTCGTAAAACTTATGGAACAGGCCGGCTAATTGCTGTAAATATGAAACCAAATTATACGGATCAAGCATCTTCACGCAGGCTTCCAGTTCTTGCGGGAATTGCCCTAATAATTTCACCAGATCCAGCTCTTCAGGTTCATGCAAGAGGCTGATATCGGCTTTTTTAAAATCAACCTTGCCTGATTTCTTGATGATGCTTGCGATCCTGGCGTGGGCGTATTGGATATAATAAACCGGGTTCTCTGATGATTCTTTTTTAGCTAAAGATAAATCAAAATCCAGATGGCTGTCCACCCGGCGCATAAGAAAGAAAAATCTTGAGACATCGGGCCCGATTTCATCCAGTACTTCCTGCAAAGTGACATATTGGCCGGCGCGCGTAGACATGGGAACGGGCGAGCCGTCCTTAAATAAAGTGGCGAGTTGCACGATGATCACAGACAGATCATCCTTTTTTCTTCCCAATGCCTGGACCGCGGCCTTAAGCCTCCCGATATATCCGTGATGGTCCGGCCCCCAGATATTGATCACCCATTCAAATCCCCGTTTAAATTTGTCCTGATGATAGGCGATATCGGGTGTCAGATACGTAAAGGTTCCGTCGCTTTTTACCAGGACACGGTCTTTGTCATCGCCAAAATCCGTGGAACGAAACCAGACTGCGCCGTCTTTATCGTAGATAAAGCCTTTTTTCCTTAGGAACTCAACTATTTGTTTGACCTCGCCTTTTTTGCTAAGCTGCGACTGCGGGGTCCAGACATCAAATTTCACTTTAAAATCTTCCAGCTCTTTTTTAATAATCTTTAGGATCCTGCTTGCGCCAAACTCGGAAAATAAATCAATATTGAAATCTATTTCTTCTATCTTTTTGGGCTTTGAAGATTCAATCATTTCCTTGGCCAGATCATAGATGTAGCTACCTTTGTAACCATCGGAAGGAAATTCTTCCGGCTGGCCCAATAATTCTTTGTAGCGGCTGGCAATGGATAAGCCTAAAATCCTTATCTGATTTCCTTCATCATTTATATAAAATTCGCGCGTGACTTTGAAACCTAAGAATTCCATGATATTTGCAAGCGAATCACCCACTGCCGCCTGCCGGGCGTGGGCAACGCTTAATGGGCCGGTGGGATTGGCGCTGACAAATTCAATCTGCACCTTTTTGGACTTGCCCAGATCATTTTTCCCGAAGTTGTCTTTTTTGGTAAGGATCTCTATAATGGTTTCGCCAAGGATTTTATGGGAGAAAAAGAAATTGATGAAGCCCGGCGGCTCTACCTCAATCTTATGGATATACTCTGAAAGCCCCAGTTTGGAGGAGTTATTATTAAGATATGTCCTGATCTGATGGGCGATCTCAACGGGAGACTTTTTTAGCTCCTTGCAGACTTTTAGCGCCAGGTTTGATGCCAAGTCTCCGTGGGTTTTGTCATTCGGGATTTCTATATTTGATTGGGTTTGGGGATTGAAATTTAAATCAGGAAAGATTTGCTTTAGCGTATCATCGAGAGCTTGACCTATACTGGCCTTTAAATCTCTTATCATTAGGCACTTCTCTATCGGCTAGAAAATTAATCTGCACTTTTATTCTGGTAAGCTATTTTCTTGGCGTCCTGCCAAAGGTGCTCTAAATTATAAAAATCTCGGACCTTTTCTTCAAAGATATGAATCAGGATATCACCGAGATCTATTACTATCCATTTAGCCTGTTCGCGCCCCTCGGCATGGTGGATATGGACTGACTTTGCCTCAAGGCCATCAATTATGCCATCGGCAATAGCTTTTACCCGCCTGTCCGAGGAGCCGCTACAGACAATAAAAAAATCGCAAAAATTAGCAACCTTTCGCATATCAAGAATGACGATTTTCTCGGCTTTCTTACTAGATGCGAAATCGGCTACTAATATCGCTTTTGATTTTGAACTTAAAGACTTGGGAGTCTTGACTACTTTATTATTCCTCGTTTTAATTTCCTGTAATGCAAAACATGCTTGTGCCGCAGGCCGGGCATTTGCCTTTCATTGCCTTGCGCTTGTTCTTCATAGTAACTTCTTTTGCGTCCTTCATTTCTTTCTTATCTTTGCACTTTACACAGTAAGCCTTCATTAAACACCTCCCCTTTCTTTTTTAAACTTAATATTTTTTACCATAGAATTGGCGCTTTGTCAACTAATTCGTAATTTTAGATGAGAAACAATAACCTATTCCTCTTCAATCTCTCCGACAATTTCTTCTATCAAATCCTCAAGCGTAACTAAACCTTGAGTCTTCCTGTCCTTATCAACAACTATGGCAATCTGGATCTTCTTAAGCTGGAATTCCCGAAGCAGCTCATTTACCCTTTTTGTCGATTCTATATAATAGGGGGCATCTACAAGATCGCGCATGACAAAAAGCTGCTTATTTTTCATGATGTATAACATATCGTGGGCGTAGACTATTCCGATAATATTATCTATCGAGCCCTCATAAACCGGAATGCGGGAATGGCCCTCTTCCAGACACTTATTCAAGAATTCTTCCTGAGAAGCGTTAACATCGATGGAAGTAATATCTTCTTTTTTCTTCATTACTTGAGAAACAACGGTATCGCCAAACTCGAAGATCCGATGCAGCATCTTTCTTTCCTCATCGGTCAATACCCCTTCTTCCTTGCCGACCTCAATCATCAACCTTAATTCTTCTTCAGTCACAAGAGGCGACCTTTTGGCAGGACTGCCACCTAATATCCTTATAATTAGATTACCGAGCTTGGTAAAGAAATTGGCGATCGGACCAAAGATACCTAAAAGGACCTTCATCAGAGGCGCGATAAAAAGGGCAGTTCTTTCTGCATGCTGCACGGCAAAGATCTTGGGTGCAATTTCGCAAAATACCAAAATAAAGAAACTAACGCAAAAAGTAGAAATAATTACACCCAGCCTGGGACCATAGAAATACACAAAGATAGCGGTGGAGATACTTGAGATGGCGACATTGACGAAATTATTGCCAACCAGGATTGTGACTATCGCCTTATCCAATTTTTTTCCTATCAGCTCCTGGAGCGTTGCGGCGTTTCTTCTGCCGGTTTTAACTAAATTTCTTAATCTAATCTTGCTTATTCCGATTAGGGAAGTCTCGGAAGCCGACAGGAACCCCGAAACAATAGCCAGGAAAACCAATAGGGCAATAATTAAAATAATCATATCAATCTAAATAAAATATTTTTTGGATCTCTTTCTTGGATTTTTCTATCCCCGGTCCGACCACTGCTAGATTCATATTCTGATTTTTGAATATTATATTGGATATACGTAAAATATCATCAAGATTTATTTTCTTGATCTGATCAAGGATCTGATCATAGGCATAAGTCCTGTTCAATGCCATGGTGGATTCCCCCAGCCAGATCATGTGGTCTAAGGTATCTTCAAGCTCCATAGTGAGTTGTCCGATATAATATTCTTTGGCGCGCTTGAGTTCAGAGATGGATGGTTTTGACTTTCTTATTTTGTTTAATTCGGTTAAGACAACCTTGATAACTTCAACAAATTTCTTATGGTCGGTTCCGGCATGGACGGTAAAAGCTCCGGCGTCATAAAATCTTCTCGCGAAACTTGAAATCGCATAGACCAGGCCTCTTTTTTCACGCACCTCGTTAAACAGCCGGCTGGACATATTGGCGCCTAAGATTACGTTTAACAGGCCCAGGACGTGCCTGTCGGGATCTCCTCTTCTTAAACTATGAAATCCTATAGAGACATGAGTCTGCTCGGTATCTTTGGAAAACAGACTAATCTGCGGCTCTCTTTGAGATAACATTACTTTCTTGAAGCCCAAATCTTCTTCTTTAGCCTTACCATCAAATATGCCATTTGATAAACTAACCAATTTTTCATGCTTAAGATTTCCGCAGGCAGCTACGACAATATTGGCAGGCGTATAATAATAATTCTGAAAATCAAGGATTTGGGCCCTGGAGATTTTATCGACCGATTCTTCTGTGCCTGCGATGTTCAAGCCTAAAGGATGGTTCGGCCACATAAGCTTATCCAGCTCATCCTGCACCAGATGCGCGGGAAGGTCTCTATACATCCTTATCTCTTCGGCAATGACAGCCCTTTCCTTCTCCACATCCTGCGGTTTTAGAAGCGGGTTTAACGCCATATCGCTAAGTACTTTTAAAGCCAATTCTAGGTATGTAGCGGGGATTTTTACCAGATAACAAGTCATCTCCTCAGAGGTAAAACCATTAAGATTCCCGCCTACTCCCTCAAGCGACTCTTTTATCTGCCGATTGGAATATTTCTTTGAGCCCTTGAAAACCAAATGCTCCAGGAAATGCGCAATGCCTTTATTGTGGCTATTTTCATAGCGGCCGCCGACTCCGATCCAAATTCCCAAAGAAGCGGTTTGCCTCTGGGGCATGTCGTTAGTTACCACTCTTAAACCATTCTTTAAGACTGTCTTTTTATACATTTATTTTAGGGGATTATTTAATTGTTTAACGTATCTCGAAACTCTTTTGACTAAATCTTTGTTTTTGAGGTTGGCCTTGATTTTATCCACGATGGCGCTACCTACGATTACTCCGTCGGCAACTCTGGAGATTTCTTTTACGTGCCCGGCATTTGATATCCCGAAACCCACGCAAACGGGTTTTTTGGTAAATCTCTTTATTTGGCTTACCTTGCGCGATAAATCGCTAGCCAGGCTCTTACGCACTCCCGTAACCCCGGCAAGCGAAACATAATAAATAAATCCGGTGGATAACCTAGAGACCATTTTTATTCTTTCTTGGGAGCTGGTCGGCGCAACAAATAATATATTGGCCAGATTTATTTTCTTTGCAATGCTTATAATATCGCGCGCCTCTTCCGGGACCATATCGGGAATAATAATTCCGTCTACGCCAGATTTTTTTGCTTCAACCAGGAATCTTTCCTCGCCGAATCTAAAAACCGGATTGTAATAAGTCATTAGCGCTATGGGAATTTCAGATTTTGCGCGGATGCTTTTGACTAATTTAAGTATTTTTGGAAGATTTATCTTATTTTTAAGCGCCCTCTGGCCTGCTGCCTGGATAATCGGTCCGTCGGCTAAAGGATCGGAAAAGGCAACGCCAAGTTCTACGATATCTACGCCGATTCTATCGAATTCAAGAACCAATCTTTTGGTGGCTTCAATATTCGGGTCGCCAGCCATGATAAAGACAATAAATGCCTTCTTCCTGGCCTTCTTTAATTCCCCGAATTTTGCGTCTATTCTATTTTTCATATTCTTAAATTAATTTTGAGACGATATCCACGTCTTTGTCTCCGCGCCCGGACAAACAAAGGATAACAATCGAATTTTTCTTAAGCCTGTTTTTTAAAATCTTCAAATAATATATAGCATGCGAAGGCTCAAGCGCAGGTATAATCCCTTCTACCTGGGACAATAATTTGAATCCTTCCATCGCCTGTTTATCGGTAACGGCAAAATATTGCGCCCTGCCGATTTTCTTATAATATGAATGCTCCGGCCCCACCCCGGGATAATCCAAGCCTGCGGCAATAGAATGGGCAATATCTACCTGACCGAATTTATCTTGAAGAAGGTCGCTTTTGGTGCCGTGTAAAATTCCCGTATGCCCTTTAACCAATGTAGCGGCATGTTTTCCTTCTTTTAAAGCTGTGCCTGCTGCCTCTATCCCGATAAACTTGACTTTCTTATCATTAAAGAAAGGATAAAATATTCCTATGGAATTGCTGCCGCCTCCGACGCAAGCCACCAGATAATCAGGAAGCCTGCCTTCAAGCTTTAGGATTTGCTGCCTTGCCTCTTTTCCGATTACGCTCTGAAAATCCCTGACCATCGCAGGATACGGATGCGGCCCGACTACAGAGCCGATAATATAATGCGTATCCTTGACATTGGTCACCCAATCTCTGATCGCCTGGGTGGTCGCATCTTTTAAAGTCTTGGATCCGGTCTCGACTGGAACAACCTTTGCCCCTAGAAGTTTCATCCTGATGACATTTAGCCTCTGCCTCTGGATATCTTCCGAGCCCATGTATACTTCGCATTTAAGGCCGAACATTGCCGCTACCGTAGCTGTAGCTACGCCGTGCTGTCCGGCTCCGGTCTCGGCGATAATGCGAGACTTCTTCATCCTTTTAGCCAGAAGTACCTGTCCCAGGGTATTGTTAATCTTATGGGCACCGGTATGCAGAAGATCTTCTCTCTTTAGATATATCTTTCCCCTGCCGATAACTTGAGATAAATTCCTGGCCGGATATAAAATCGTGGGCCTGCCGGCATATTCTCTAAGATAATAATTTAATTCCACCCTGAACTTCTTATCTTTTTTGGCTTTCTTGTATTCCAGCTCAAGTTGATTAAGCGCAGCCATCAAAGTCTCAGGCACGAATTTTCCGCCAAAATCCCCGAAATATCCTCGTTTGTTCGGTAACATTTTCTCCTCTGGAATTACAATAGATTATAGGATATAATCATTAAATCTGCAAACTATTCTACTTCGCATAAGAAATGAGAATAATGGTAAATGCTTCGTAGAATATTCCTGCCTGCCGGCAGGCAGGGAAGCCTGTACCAGAGCTTGCTATCACTAATGCGAAGGAGAATAATTAAAATCCGACAGCACCAGAGCTGCATTTCCAAAAGTTATGGCTCCGGTTATCTTAAGAGGCATTTTCTTTGGCCCTATATCAAACCAAAGATCATAGCCAGCCGGAACGCTCTCCAATATGAATGCCTCAAACTTACCCTTGGGCAATTTCACTTTTCTTATTTCCTTTGCCTCTATTGTAATTTTCTTAAGAGGTAGATTTATTGCCACTTTCTTACCAAGCTCAATATTGCCGGCAAGGCGGTAATGATAAATCATGCAGATGACATTATGGATTTCACTGTCGCTCTTGATTGTCTGCTCGCTTGTTTTCCCTAGCTCGGTCTTGGTTATTTTCACATACTTTTCTTTTTGATCGTACTCCTCTACGATCTTGCTAGCCACTCCCCATAAGTTGATATTCCGTTCCACCCTTAAAGGCAGGAATGTATCAAGCTCGGCATAAATGGTTTCTGTATCCTTAAAATTGGCGGTGTTGGTGGAGAATTTTATCAGATACACCTCCTGGCCTTTTAGCTTAGTTTTGCCCTCAAAGGTTAACCTGGCTTTTCCCACCGGGAAAAATCCCATATCTATGCGGAATACTAATGCCTCGCCGTCTTTAAAAGGAAAAGGGACAGATTGAGGCTGAGGCATGAATGATTTTAATTTGGCATGGGAAGAACCAAAGCCTTTCAAGAACAAGCCCCAATAGTAGTCCCTGAATTTATAAATAACTAAAATCTCTACAATAATAAGAAAAATTATTAATAATATCTCTAGCGATTCTATCTTGAATTTTTTAATTGGCTTCATAGCAATCGTAAAGTTTAACAAACTCCTCTAATATTTTCGCGCCTTTATATAAATCATTAATTCTTACGTATTCGTTCGTTGAGTGGGCCGTGCCTTTTTGGCCGTATCCGGTGGCGATAGTCGGGATATTTTTATCGATAAAAAAACTCATTACGGTGGCGCCTTCCGAACCTTTGATGATTGAGTCTTTAGCAAATTTCTTGGCGGCCTTCAATAAACAATCCACTAGATAGTGGCGCTTATCCATTTCAGATGGTTCCTGAATCGCTTCGATATCCATCCTATATCTTTTAGCTTCTTGAGTGGCTATTTTTTTGATTTGATCTAATAAACTTTTAGAATTCATCCCGGGCAAAAACCTTAAATCAATCATAACCTCGCACCAATCTGCTACCATATTGACCTTGTCTCCGCCGTTAATCATTCCGATATTTATCGTAGGAGGTTTTAAGAATTGATGCTCTTTATATTTGAATTTGTGATTTTTCAATTTAATAATAATCCTGGTAGCAATATCTATGGCATTTATCCCCCTTTCAGGGTAAGCGCCGTGAGCTTTTTTACCAAAAATACTTAGTTTAAAATGGATCAGGCCTTTCTGGGCAACAATTATGTCGGAGGAATCGGCATCCAGGATCACTGCCGCATGCGGCCTTAAGATATTTTTTTTGATCAAAGGGATTAAGCCGAAGTAGCTTCCGGTTTCTTCATCCACCGTAGCGGCAAAAAAAATATCGTTTTTTAATTTGGCCTTGTCTTGGACTAAACTGTTTATGACTTCAAGGCCTACAGCCAAGTTTCCTTTACAATCGCTTGCGCCCCGTCCGTAAATTCTGCCATTATCAATCTTGGCTTTATAGGGATCAAACTTCCATCCCCTCCCGGCGGGAACGGTATCCAAATGAGGAGAAAGAAGTAACGGCCTTTTTGAATTTCTTCCCTTCAATACCGCGACGATGTTCGGCCTTTTTTTGGCAAATTCGTAAGCCTTCACTTCCAGCCCCAAATCTTTGAGGAATTTTCCTACAAAATTGGCAATTTTGTATTCATTTCCGGGAGGATTCTCTGACTCAATTAAAAGCAACCTCCTGGTCAAATCCACTAATCTTTTCTGGTTTATCATCTAATAGATTTATTTAAAGAAGTCTTTGGCTTTGAGTTTGCCGGCATTCCGCTTGAAATCTTCGTAATCCACAAAAACAAGGTCAGTCATATTGGCGATTTTATGCATCTGGGATTCCCTCTCTCTCGCAGAGCTAAAAGTAGCGAATCTAAACTCTGTTTTACATTCCGGGCAGGTCCTGGTAGATAAGGCTAGCCCTAATTTAGAGCAATTATTACATGTCGCCAGAAGTTCGCCGAAAATAAGCAGATGCTTTGAAACATCCTCTATATCAAATTCTTTATATACCCTAATAAACGACTTGCCCATTTAAATCCTTTTTGTTAAAGAAGCTCTGAGTCAGAAAGCCTCTTGATGCGTTTAAGCATATTAGGATGAGTGCTCATCAATTCCAGGACCTTATCGCCGAAAGAAAGCTTTACTACCTTTGTCCTTATAGCGAGAAGCTCGTTGGCGTCGATTGAGCCGCTTCTGTCCAAATCTAATTGCTTTAGCTCATGAAGCTCCTTTAAACCCCGGGAGGGATCATTTAGGAAAAATGCCTTTAAGCCCTCTACCTGCCTTAAGGACTCTTTAGGCATGCGCGCCGAACCGTAAACTAGTTTATAAAGCGCGGTGGCTAATTGATGAGAAGGATTTCCCAAGGCAACAGAACCTCTGTCGGCAAAATATTCCCTGATCCTTGAGGCATACAAAACCAAAAGATTGGTTATAAAATAGAAAATAAGCGCGGCTAATCCTAAGAGCGCAACATAACCGCTGTCGCTTCTTCTGGAGCCCCTAGAAAACATCAAACCCCAGAAGATGCGGTAAAGGATTATAGGGACTACGGAAAGCAGGGTTATAAAAAGCACGTCGCGGTTTTTTAAATGCGACATTTCATGGCCTAAAACCGCGCGCAATTCATCAGGACTCAATAAATTTAAGATCCCTTCGGTTACGCAGATCCTCCCGTCTGACTTCCAGCGTCCGTAGGCGAAGGCATTTGGCAAGGAAATTCCAGCGATGCCCACCTTTGGTTTGGGCATCCTGGCTCTTTGAGCAAGCTCAGCTACCATTTGGTGCAGTTGCGGATAATCCTTCTCGCTGACATAACGTATACGCATAGACCATTCTACTAACTTTGGCCCGACCATATATTGGATGAACATAAATACAAGGGATAAAATCAGATAAAAAGAGAAATCTCCGATGCCAAAGACTGAATAAGACAACATTGAGACAATGGCATAGACAATGGCAAACAAGATAATCGTCAATAGATACATGCGTAATTTTAAACCAAACATAGTTCTTTACCTCCTCAAAGTGAAACTATTATATCATAAAATTTAGATTATTTAGAGAATTTTCGGTAAGATTTTGCAGCTACCGGACAAGCATCTTTTTGTAGACGCACTTCTCGGAACCCGTCCAGGATTTGAAGAGGATATTCCTTATGGGAACGCACAAAAATACATTGCCGTTTTTTGCTTTGTGCAGGCCGAATCTATTCTCGTAAATATCGCAGAAATATTTTCCGTCTTTATCGAGGATCAAATGCTCGCAGGGATTATTGTCGGCGGCTCCGCAACAATTGCCGCAGCGAAGGCATGCGTCTTCAAATTCTTTTAGTTTATTTTCCTGATAGGTATTATATTGATCTTCCATGATTATAAAAAAGAAGACCTCTAACTTTATAATTAGAGGTCTTAAAAAGATAAAGCCGATAAAGTGTGGACTACTTAACCACCCCTCGCTTCGGCAACCCAGCCACCATATCGCTCTTTTTCCTTCCGCCTAACCGGCTATCGGTCTAACCTGGCTTTGCCAAGCTCTCCTAAGGGAGCAATTTAGGTCTGTCGGCTTTGCGACTCCCGACTTTCGTCGGGGATAACCTTTATCGGCTATTATAAAGTATAGCACATGATAGCCTGATTTTCAAGGTACGAACTAAAATTTTAGGTATTTTTCCCAATACTTATATAGCTCTTTGGTTGCCCTTAGGTCCTCAAGGCAATACTTGGCAATGTCAAAATGCCTTTCTTCTTTAAATAGGTTCTTGACGTCGTGGCCGGTGATCCCGGATTCTTTGGAACTGGCAATGCCGAAAGCCTTGCACCACATATGCAGGTTAAATCTCCGACGCATGGCACCATAGAAAGTCAAAAGGTCTAATAAATCGGCGTGGAATTTAGCATCATAACGATAAGGCATAAGATTCCTTGTCGGCTTTACCTTGAGGATGCCTGAGCGGACCATCAAGAACGGACAGTCAAACATCCGGCCGTTAAAAGTAACGAATTGGTCGCAATCGGACATCTGCCTCCAAAATAACTCCAGGATCTGCTTTTCATCCCCAGAAACAAACTCGGCATCTGCCTCTTTTTTGTTTTCTTTCTTCGGATTCTGATAATAAACTATTGCCTTATCCGTATCAGCATTAAGCAGGCCGATAGTTATTACCTGGGCGGTCAAAGGATAGAAACTCGTGCTTTCCTTAATCGCCTCTTCTTCTTTTTCGTCTTCGGCGTATTTTAACATATATTCCCGCGATTTATCGTCGAGGGAATCAAAATCGACGCCTACGGTTTCGATGTCTAAGATTAATCTTTTCACCTTAATCTCCTATTCAATTTATTTGTTCTCTTGGCTTTTTTAAACTGGATACTTTTATCGATACCAGTTGCTGGCCTCATCTGAAAAATCTTATTCTGTCTGCTATCTAATCTTTTCACTTTTAATAAGCGCATAATTTACGGAACACGAAGTGTGACGTAAGTCTGGGCTTCATTTATCAGCGTGCAGTATTCACAATCCGAATTTCTCTCGGGAAGCGGCCCGGCTAAAAGTACTACCGCCCGTTTTATTACGGATTTGGCCGACTCCGGATTAGTATCAATCTTAAAAGGCGCGACATTAAACTTCACCGCACCATCTTCCGCGACTTCAAGAGGCGAATAATAAACAATGACCGCTTCGTTTTTAGTCTTATAGCCGGAACTCTCTAGCATCAAGCAATAACAATCAAGTTGGTTCTGATAATATTTTGCCGGGTCCTCTTTTACCTGCGAACCTTTAGTCTTGTAATCCAAAGGAATAAAAAACTTCCCATCAACCAAGCAATCATCTAAGGCGCCTATCAATGTAGCATTTAATGCCTTATCCTCGTAGTGCAAATCATTAATCCTCCAATTGCGCCATCTTTCCAATTTATTCATATCATCAAAGAGTTTTCCTTTTATCTTTCCCTCTAGTTCGGGAGGCAGCTTTCCCTTGAGGCGGTATCTATCAAAATATTTCTTGATTACCGCATCCATGCCGCTGGGCAAAGTTGGGAAAATTCCCCTGGGCCTTTTTATGCCTTTATTCATCTGCAACCAGAAACACCTGGGGCAATTAGAAAACAAAGATAAACTTGTAGGTGAGAAACGAAATTCTGTCATAGTATTAACTTGTTGTTATGATTAGGGTTAAGGATGAAATTCGCTACTTGATCTGCTCAATCTGCCTGCCATAATCCTGCATCTGCTGGTTGATCTGCTGCACTTGCTGCCTGGTACTACCGACAACATCATGGTAAGTGGTGACATCAATGCCGCTACCGGCAATAGACTGCTGAGTTGTTTTATCTAATATCGGCTTTCCGTAATAGTTCTTTAAGACATTCTGCAGCAGAATCAAGATTATCGCTATTGCTAAAATAAGCCCGAGTAGCGTAAAGAATCCTTTTCTGTTTTTGATTTTATCCATAGAGATATTGTAACTCTGATTATCAGAATTTACAAGCTATTCTACTTCGCGTTATAAATATAAACTATGGTATACGCTACGTAGAATATTCTCTTAGAATAATTCTCCAAAGCCTATACCATTGTTTTCTATTAAGAAGGCGAAGGAGAATAAAATCCGCGGTGCAATCCTAAGTTCCTGGCGATTTCAATTACCGATTTAAATTCCTCTTCTGTAGGGAAATGGTCTATTTCTGGAAAATTATTCGCCTTGTAGCAGGGACGGTATTGATCCATTATATTTACGTAAGAATCTTTGGAGATTTTTTCTGCGATAAATTCTAAGGCCTTCTTTGAACCCGCGACATCGTTAGGCATGACCAAATGCCTGATAAGCAAACCTTTTACGGCGATACCGTCTTCTGCCTTCAGGTCTCCGACCTGCCTATGCATTTCTTTTAGCGATTCTTTTGCGCGCTCGAAATAATCCGGGGCTAGTGAATATTTTCTTGCGTTTGCGGAATCTGAATATTTTATATCCGGCATATATATATCAAAAACTCCGTCTATTATTCTTATCATTTCAACATTTTCATAGCCGCTAGAGTTATAAACAAGCGGTAAATCCAGGCCCTGTCTGACAGCTAATTTTATCGACTCTACAATCTGCGGCAAGAAATGCGTGGGTGTTACAAAATTTATATTGTGGCAACCGATGTTCTTTAGATAAATCATCTGCCCCGCAAGCTGGTCGGCAGCAAATTTCTCCCCTTCGCCAAAATGGCTGATATCGTAATTCTGGCAATAGAGGCAACCGAGATTACAATTTGCAAGAAAAATAGTGCCGGAACCTAATTTGCCGACCAACTCAGGCTCTTCTCCAAAATGCGGACCGAAGCTGGAAATAAGCAAATCTTTGCCGGAGCGGCAAAAACCTAATTCTTTTTTTATGCGGTTAACTTTGCATTTTCTCGGGCAAAGCTCGCAAGATTCTAAGACACAAAAAAGTCTTTCGATTATTTTATCTAACTTGCCGCTTTCATATAGCTGGATATAGC
>VGKH01000030.1 GCA_016867135.1 Candidatus Omnitrophota bacterium | reverse complement strand
AGTATCTAGTTAGTGATGTTCACGTGGCAAGGGCGCTACTTATAGGCGCCATTCAGTCGGCCGTTGTCAATGTTAGAATAAATCTTCCCTATATTGAAGATAAGAAATTTGTTTCAGAAGTTAACGAAGAATTAAAGAGATTAAAGTTGTAGGTTGTACGGTTGCGCTGCTGGAAACGTCTGACGTCGAACGTTAATCGTTTAAAATGAAAACGTAACCGAATGCCGATTAACGATTCCTGCCTGCCGGCAGGCAGGCGAGCTGCGCCACCGAAAAACGATAAACGCAACCCAAATTGATTTAGAATTAAATAATGGAGGCAAAATGCCAGCCCAATTACTTGAAGGCAAAATCATTGCCGCAGAAATCAAAGAAAAATTAAAACAAGAGATTGCACTTCTAGGCAAAAAACCGGTTTTGGCTAGTATTATCGTCGGAGAGAATGCAGGTGCCGAGTCTTATTGCAAATCTCAAGCTAAAACCGCCGAAGGTTTAGGCATTGAATATCGCTTGGAAAGATTGTCAGCTGATACGACACAACAAGGGTTAGTCGATTTTATCAAGAAATTAAATAATGACGCTTCAGTTAACGGAATCATTATCCAGATGCCTTTACCTAAGCAAATTGATTATAAGTCCATCAGCAGTTTTATCGCACCTGATAAAGATATTGAAGGAATGCATCCGCAAAATTTAGGCAAGGTTTTAATGGGAAAAGCGCGAATTGCGCCTTGTACTGCCGCTGCAGCGTTAGCGTTAATCGAGGCAACTGGCGTTAATCTTTACGGAAAAGAAGTCGTCATCGTGGGCCATAGTGAAATCGTAGGCAAGCCCTTAAGCCTTTTATTGTTGGAGAAATTTGCCACTACCACGGTTTGCCATATCGGAACTTCAGAGGCAGGAAAATTAGTTGAGCATGTTAAAAATGCCGAGATTTTGGTCGTAGCCGTCGGAAGAGCCGGACTTATCAAAGGCGAGTGGATAAAGAATGGCGCAATCGTAATTGATGTGGGCATAAACCGCATTAACGATAAAATCGTTGGCGATGTGGAATTTGAAGAAGCTGCCAATCGCGCCGCATACATCACTCCGGTTCCCGGCGGAGTGGGGCCGCTGACGGTTACGATGTTAATGAGAAATTTAGTGGAAGCAACAAAATTACAAACAAAATGACATTTAAAGACAAAATACAATCTGGTAAGTTTTTGTTAACTTCGGAAATTGGCCCACCCAAAGGCATCGAGACTAAAGAATTATTGGAAGATGCCGACTTAGTCCGCGGCAAGGTTGATGCAATTAATGTCACTGACTTGCAGAGTTCAGTGATGCGTTTGGGGTCTTTGTCGGTTTGCAAAATGCTGGTCGATAAAAATCTAGAGCCGATATTTCAGATGACCTGTCGGGATAGAAATCGTTTAGCTCTGCAATCGGATTTATTATCAGCAGCGGCATTTGGCATTGAAAATGTTTTGGCTTTAACCGGCGATCATCAGTCTTTAGGCGACCATCCTGATGCCAAAGGCGTATTTGATTTGGATTCGGTCCAGCTTTTGGAAGTTATCAGAAAATTGGAATCCGGCGAAGATATGGTGGGAAATAAACTCACCGGGATAGCGCCAAAATTCTGTAAAGGCGCAGTGGTTAATCCCGGAGCCGATCCTTTAGAGCCGCAGATTGCTAAAATGGAGAAGAAGATTGAGGCAGGCGCGGAATTTTTCCAGACCCAGGCAGTTTATGATGTCGCGCAATTTGAGACTTTCATCAATAAAGTCAAACACGTTAAAGTCCCGATTATGGCAGGAATTGTTTTGTTAAAGTCCGCGGGAATGGCAAAATATATGAATAGTAATGTCGCAGGCGTCCATGTACCGGATAATTTTATCAAAGAGATGCAGGATACAAAAGATAAGAGCGCAACTTCAATTGATATCGCCGCGCGATTAATCAAAGAATTAAAACCCATGTGCCAGGGGATTCATATTATGGCATTAGGTTGGGACAAATTAGTCCCTCGAATATTGGATATTTGTAATTTGTGAGGAGTTATGACTAATTTGCCCCGCACCTTTTTAGTATTCACTAGTTTTTTGGAAGGATTTCTAGAAATATTGAATTGATAAAAGGTGCGGGGTTAAATTCGCAGACGGCCTTTCGGCCTACGATTTACGTCGCTAACGCTCCGTAAATCGTCTGCTCATTTAAGTTGGGACAAATTAGTTTTCAGGTTTTAGAAGCCGCAGGACTTTGAAAGTAAAAAGTCAAAAGTAAAAAGGCAAAAGGACAAGGTAAAATTCAAAAGTTCAAAAAATTTTGACTTTTGACTTGTACTTTTTCCTTTTGACTTTTGCCTTTTGAATTTAAACAAGTTAAAGGAGAAATTATGCCAGATGTAACTAAACGTTCGGTTGATCCAGCGACCCAGCAAGTCTTAAAACATATTGAAGGCCAGCCTATCAAGACGACTTGGGATAGGCATGACGAGATGCAACCGCAGTGCGGCTTTGGGCAACTCGGTATTTGCTGTACGAATTGTTATCTGGGCCCGTGCAGAATTGATCCTTTTGGCGAAGGCGCCCAACAAGGAGTTTGCGGGGCAGATGCCGATACGATTGTGGCAAGAAATTTATTGCGTCATATTGCCGCAGGCGCAGCAGCCCATTCAGACCACGGTAGAGGCGTTGCGCACGCACTTCATTTAGTAGGTAAAGGCAAAATCCATGATTATCATATTCAAGACGAAGAAAAATTAAAACAAATGGCCAAAATGTATGATATTAAAATTGAGGGCCGTTCCAAAGAAGAGATCGCTGTGGATTTAGGCGATAAGTTTTTAGGAGATTTTGGCTCCCAGGAAGGCCCGATTAAATTTATTAGCCGTGCTCCCAGGAAAAGGATTGAAGTTTGGAAAAAGGCAGGCATTATTCCCCGTGGCGTAGACAGGGAAATAGTTGAGGCGATGCACCGAGTCCATATCGGCGTAGATAATGAATATAAAAGTATCATTTTGCATGGCATGAGAGCTAGTCTTGGCGACGGCTGGGGCGGTTCAATGATTGCTACGGAGGCTCAGGATATCCTTTTACGCACGCCTGAACCGATTCGCGGAACAGTTAATTTAGGAGTCTTAAAAGAGGACCAAGTCAATATTATCGTTCATGGCCATGAAGCGCTGTTGCCCGAGGCAGCTGCAAAAGTTGTCAAAGACCCGGAAATGATAAAATTAGCAAAGGAAGCAGGCGCAAATGGAATAAATTTAGCCGGTATGTGTTGTACGGCAAATGAGGTTTTAATGCGTCATGAAGTGCCATTGGCAGGAAATTTTCTACAGCAAGAATTAGCTATTGCTACTGGCGCCGTTGAAATGATGATGGTTGATATTCAATGCATTATGCCGGGTTTAATTGATGTTGCCAAATGTTTTCATACTGAAATTATTACTACTTCTGAAAAGGCAAAATTCCCAGGCGTGACATTTATTCATTTTGACGAACACGATGCTATAAATATAATGAAATCAATCGTAAAAAAGGCGATCGAGAATTATAAGAAGAGAGACAAGAGCAGGGTTTTTATTCCCAAGGATAAAAAGGACTTAGTAGCGGGAATTTCCACAGAAGTAATTTCGTGCATTTTGGGCGGGAAATATCTCAATACATTCAAACCTTTAAATGAGGCAATTATTAATGGAAGAATCCGTGGCGTTGCAGGCGTGGTTGGTTGCAATAATCCAAAAATTACTCATGATTACGGACATTTGACTTTGGTTAAAGAGCTTCTTAAAAATGACGTGATTGTTTTATCAACTGGATGTTCTGCAATTGCTTGCGGTAAAGCCGGATTTTTGCAACCTGAAGCAGCATTTGAGGCGGCTGGAAAAGGCTTGAAGGAAGTCTGCGAAGCAGTGGGTATCCCACCAGTATTGCACATGGGTTCTTGCGTAGATAATAGTAGAATTTTGATTGCTGCTTGCGAAGTCTTAAAAGCAGGTGGTCTTGGCGAGGATATTTCAGATTTACCTGCTGCCGGAGCTGCTCCGGAATGGATGTCGGAAAAGGCAATCAGCATCGGTTTTTACTTTGTTTCTTCAGGTGTATTTACAGTCTTAGGCGGAGCAATGCCGGTTTTGGGTAGCCAAAATGTAACTAAATTTCTGACCGAAGATATGGAATCTGTTTGCGGAGGAAAATTTGCTTTTGAGGCTGATCCTTTAAAAGCCGCAACATTGATGATCGATCATATTAATAAAAAACGCGAGGCTTTAAGGCTTAGGCCGATGATGTACCAGGGAAAGTAAGAAGTAAAAAGAAAAAAGTAAAAAGTGAAGAAAATCTATTTTGATGTAGAAAAGTGTTTAGGTTGCCGCTCTTGCGAGTTGGCTTGCGCTGTTTCGCATTCAGCGGCCAAGGAATTAGAGAAAATGATTAGCGATAAGGATAAATCCTTGCCGCGTATCAAGATTAATTTTTCTAAAGATAAGAATTATCCCATGAGCTGCAGGCATTGTAAAGACCCCAAATGTGTTTCGGCTTGCATGGCAGGGGCAATTTCCAAAGATGAGAAGACCGGACAGATTTTGTACGATGAGAAAAAATGTGTTGGTTGCTGGATGTGTGTGATGGTCTGTCCGTACGGCGCAATCAGGCCGAATAAAAAAGTAAAGATTCCAGTTAGATGCGATTTATGCACTGACATCGGAGAGCCGCAATGTGTTAAGGCCTGCCCGGTAAAAGCGATTGTATACTTCGAGGAAAGCGAATTAGAAAAAGTCAAAAGTAAAAAGTAAAAATTCAAAAATACCTGTCTGTCGGCAGGTAGGCAAGGCAAAATTAAAAAGTTTTTAAGAAATTTTTACTTTTGACTTGTAATTTTAACTTTTGCATTTTAACTTTTGCATTAAAATTAATATGTCAAAACAAATTGTAATTATCGGAGATTCAGCTGCAGGCGTTTCAGCAGTTGATGCAATAAGAAAAAAAGATAAAGAAAGCAAGATCGTTGTGCTTTCCGACGAGAATTTCCCTTCTTATTGCCGCTGCGTCATCTCTGATTTCCTGGCCGGAAAAGTTACCGAAGACAAACTGATTTATCGAAGCAATGAATTTTTTAAGGAAAATAATGTTGAGCTAAAATTATCCACAAAAGCAATTAAGGTAGACCCTAAGAAAAATCGTGTTGTAGCCGAAGATATTTCTGATAACAAGGCAGAAGATAAGAAAGCGCGTTCGGCTAAATTGCAATTTGATTATGACGCGCTTTTGCTTGCCACCGGTGCCAGTCCGAAATTTCCTGACTTAAAAGGAATTCAGAAAAAAGGAGTTTTTGGCTTTAGGACTATTCAAGATACAAAGGATATTCTGCAGTTTGTCACCATGGCTGATACAGCTTGCGTTTTAGGTGGTGGCCTTATCGGACTAAAGGCAGCTTATGGCCTTAAGAAAAGAGGCTTGGATGTAAAAGTCATCATAAGATCCCCCAATGTTTTATCACAGGTGACCGATAAAACTTCCGCAGAGTTAATCCAGAAAAGATTATCGGAAAACGGGATTGAGATTTTGACCGGAAGAGATGTATCCGAAATACTGGGAAACGGCGATATCAAGGCGGTAAAGTTAGATAACAATAAGGTTATCGCCTGTCAAATCGTGATCGCAGCGAAGGGTGTCCGTCCTAACACCGAGATAATTTCCGAGACAGAAATAAAGGTTAATGAAGGTATTTGTGTCGATGAATATATGAAGACCAACATCCCTAATATTTACGCAGCCGGTGACGTCGCCGAGACATTTGATGTTACATTGAATAAGCCAAGCGTGAATGCTCTTTGGCCGCACGCGGTTGACCAGGGAAAGATTTCCGGAGCTAATATCTCCGGAGATAGCATCAAATACGACGGTTCTTTAGGCATGAATTCCGTAGAATTCTTTGACCTGCCGCTTGTCTCCATGGGGATTTATAAAGAAAGCCAGAATCATGAAACTCTATCCAAGATATACAATAATGATTATAAAAAAGTGGTTATTGAAGGAAACCGCCTGGTGGGCGCGGTTTTGGTCGGGAATATTAACCATTCCGGAGTATTCTTAAAATTAATTAGAGATAAAATAGATATTAGCCAAATTAAAGATAGATTATTAAATGAAAATTTCGGATTTGCCGATATTAGAGATTTGATAAAAGAGGAAGAAAGAATATATGTCAAATGAGACCCAAACTTGCGGAACGTTAGTGAACGCAAGTTTGTCGGTCGAATTTGACCCCCACACCAATCGCCATAATTCTAAAAACAAGCAATTGGCGTGGGGGTTCAATTCGCGCAATTGACTTTTGTCGTCCGCCACCGAAACAATGGCGGACTCCATAAGTCAAGCGCTCATTGAAGAACGGAGTAAAACTTATGTCTAAAATAGTCGCTCAAGCAGTAATCAGAGGCGCCCATAAGATTTATAAAGAAGCAGAGGATAAGCTTACTAAAGCAATCCAAGATAAGGGTGAATCTCAAAAGATAGAATTCCCTAATACAGCTTTTTATCTACCTATGGCTAATGCGCTTCTGGCAAAAGAGGCGAAAAACTTAAAGGACGCCAAAGAAATATTGCAGCATGCTAAAACACTTTTACCGGAAATCCCCACAGATAAGGTTTGGCTGCCGTATTTGGGTGGAGCACTAGACGCAGGAATCGCGACTTTACTTTCCGAAGAAATAATCATGGTTTTGCGTTATTTATATAAAGAAGAGCCGCAAGCCGATTGTGAAGGATTTTTCTCAGATACTATATTACGTTCTTTGGGAATTCAACTTGTCGACGGCAGAATGCCTGGTTTTGCCGCGATATTAGGCGCTGCCCCGGATAATAAGACTGCTGTTGAGATAACGAGGCAGCTTCAGGAAAGAAATATTTTGATTTTTGCCGGTAGCTCTACGAATGGCCGTTCGATTATCGACCAGCTTAAAGAAGAAAACGTGCAGATGGGCTGGGAGAATTATATTGTTCCTTATGGCAGAGATACGCTTTCAGCGGTTTATCCGTTGCACTGGGCGATAAGAGGAGCTTTAACTTTCGGCGGATTAAAACCAGGCCAAGCTAAGAAATGCCTTCTGTATTGCAAGGAACGCGTGTTTGCATTCGGCTTAGCGCTTGGAGAACTTGATGATTACAAATACGCAACCGGAGCAGGTGCTATAACGATGGGTTTTCCGGTAATTGCCGATACCGATATCCCGGAAATTAAGCCATCGGGAATCACCGCTTATGAAGCATTGGTAAAAGAATTGGACCACAATAAAATCGTTCCGCGTTGCATAGAAGTAAGAGGTGTAAAAGTAAAGGTAGCCAAAATCCCTATTCCTGTAATGTACGGAGCGGCTTTTGAAGGCGAGAGGGTAAGGAAAGAAAATCTGTATGTTGAATTCGGCGGGAAAGTTTCTAGCGCTCTGGAATATTTACATAGCACCGATACAGACAAAGTTGAAGACGGCAAGGTTGAATTGATCGGGCCTGATATCGACAATCTTAATTCTGCTAAGAAAAACATGCCACTTGGCATAGAGGTAATAGTAGCTGGCAGGAAATTCAATAAAGACTTTGAGCCTATACTTGAACGCCAGGTTCATCGCTATATCAACTGGGCGATGGGGCTTATGCATATCGGGCAGCGCGATATGATTTGGATAAGGATAAATAAAGAAACGGCAGAGAAGGGTTTTAGGTTAAAACACATCGGAATAATCTTGCATGCCATGATACATCAGGAATACAGCGCGATTGTTGATAAGGTTCAGGTAAAGATTTATACCAAAGAAGAAGATGTGGAAAAACTAGGCAAGCAGGCTCTAAAAGTATTCTCGGAACGCGATGAGCGTTCAAGCGGCATGACTGATGAAAGCGTGGATACATTTTACAGCTGTACTTTATGCCAGTCTTTTGCGCCGAACCATGTCTGCGTAATTACTCCGGAAAGATTAGGTCTCTGCGGCGCTTATTCATGGCTTGACGGAAAAGCCAGTTTTGAAATCACTCCTACGGGGCCAAATCAGCCTATCAAAAAAGGCGAAACCCTAGATGATAAATTGGGTAAGTGGAAGAATATCAATGATTTTGTGTATGATAAATCAAACAAGAATGTTCAATCGGTAAGCATGTATTCTTTATTGGTTGATCCACAAACCTCTTGCGGGTGTTTCGAGTGTATCCTGGCGGTTATTCCGGAGGTTAACGGAGTGATGATTGTCAACCGCGATTTCTCGGGTATGACTCCGTGCGGGATGACTTTTACTACTTTGGCTGGTTCGGTTGGCGGCGGCGTGCAGACTCCTGGTTTCTTAGGCGTGGGGAAATTATACGTTGTAAGCAAAAAGTTTATCTCGGCAGAAGGAGGGTTTAAGCGTTTAGTTTGGATGCCTAAAGAATTAAAAGAGCTTTTAGGTGATAAGCTTAAGAAGCGTTGCGAAGAAATAGGAGACCCTGATTTCATAAATAAAATTGCCGATGAAACCGTTGCAACTACAATTGAGCAATTGGTTCCGTTCCTTGAGAAGGTCGGCCATCCGGCAGTGTCTATGCCTTCTCTTGTTTAGCGAGGTTTGTCCGCCTTCGTTAAAACTTTAGCGAGATTTCTACGAAGTCCACAAAGAAACAATAGCGGACGAAGGAGAATTCCGGCGGATGTCGCTATTGGGCAAGCCGTAAAACATTTGGCGGACAACCCCCGCTGCTTCGTTTTGCGAAGCAAAACGGCGGGGGTAAATAGATATTCATGGGCTTGCTAGGAGGCTCCATAACTATCTTAAAATCAAAAAGATATAAAAAAGTTCTTGACCAAATGGATATTATTTATTATTCTAGTTACAGACAGCAAAATATGAAATTACGCATAATAAGTATCATCTTCTGTGCTGTTCTCTTCCTTGTGGCTTATCAATCTCCATGTTTTTCCGTTGGTTTTGAAGATCAGGCAGAAAAATATCGTGAAAAAGGATTAACTGCCCAAAAACGTGGAGATATACAGGGCTCTATTTCCTTTTACAGAAAAGCAGTGAGTTTAAATCCCAATTATGTAGCGGCTTATAACGATTTAGGCATAGCTTATGAATACCTGGGACAGTTCAATCTCGCAGAAGAGAATTATCTAAAAGCCATAAAGTTAGACAAATATTATGTAGCGGCTTATTCAAATTTAGCCAGCCTGTATCAGAATATGGGTCGATTAGAAGAGGCAGCTTTGTTTTGGAAGAGGCGGGTAGAATTTGGCAAGCCAGATGATTATTGGACCAAGAAGGCAAAGGAAAATCTGCAGAAACTTTTATCGGCTTCCAAGGATTTCGAAGCCTCAGTAGTAGAGGAAGAAATAAATAAGTTTAATAAAGAAGTAGCGGGTAGAAAAATGGAGTTAACAAGGCAAAACATCGCCCAGGCAAAAGAGCGTTTTGAACGCGGGAAGAAATTCTTTAAGGAAAAATTGTATTCAGACGCAAAAACAGAATTCCAACAAGCTTTAAAATTTACCCCTAACGATCCCGAAATACTTAACTATTACAAAAAGGCAAGACAGCAGGAAATCGATCAGAAAGTAAAAACCCATGCCCAACGCGGGGTTAGCTATTACGAGGTCGGCGATACGGATCAGGCTCGAGAAGAATTCGAGCGATTACTCTCCGTTATTCCAGATAAATCTAATCAATAAAACTTAAGATGATTTAAATTAACCTTTTTGCCCTTCGATGAGCAATCCTAAATTGTTCCTAATTGATGCCAATTCTTTCTGCTATCGCGCATATTATGCCATAAGGAATCTGTCTACTTCATATGGACAGCCGACAAATGCCATATACGGTTTTACGAATATGCTTAAGAAAATCCTGCAGAAAGAAAATCCTGAATATCTGGGTATTTGTTTTGACGTAGGAAGAAAGACCTTTAGGCAGGAAAAATTCACGGAATACAAAATTCATAGGCCTCCTATGCCGGATGATTTAAAAAGCCAGATTTCGTTTATAAAGGAGATAATCTGTGCCTACAATATTCCGATTTTTGAAATGGAAGGCTTTGAGGCCGATGATGTCATTGCCACCTTGGCAAGAAAACTGGCCAAAAAGAAATTCGATATATTTATCGTAAGCCAGGATAAAGACATACTGCAATTGGTAGATGAAAACATCAGGGTTTATAACCCTAATAAAGACGGGGCGCTTATCTATGATGAGAAAAATGTAAAAGAAAGATTCCAACTTGGCCCCAAAAGCATTGCTGATCTTATCGGCCTTATGGGAGATGCAACCGACAATATTCCGGGAGTAAAAGGGATCGGCGAGATGACCGCGGTAAAGCTGCTTTCCGAATTTGATAATTTAGATAATTTATTTAATAACTTGGATAAAGTAAAGTCGGATAAACTAAAAGAGCTTCTATTGGAGCGCAAAAACGAAGCAATCATGAGCAAGGAACTGGCAAAACTCGATAAAGATGTGCCGTTAGATTTAGATATCGATAAGCTTAAGTTAGGAGAACCCGATTATGAAAAGTTATTTGAGTTATTTAAGAAATTTGAATTTAACAGCTTCTTAAAAGAATTGCCTGAAAGGGAGACTAAAAAAGAATCGGCGAAATTAGTTTCGCTTACCGATAAAGACAAAATTAATAATCTGGTCAAAGATTTTGCTAAAGAAAACTCAGAGCTGGCTTTTTCGATTGTCATTAATGGATCCGCGCTTAAAGCGGTTTTTTCCGGAACAAAAAAAGTTGTTTATTTGATAGAATCAGAAAACTTAAAGCTTTTAGCCCCGATTTTACAGAATAAAGCGCTTAAAAAAATAGTCTATGATTTTAAAACAACTTTGATTATGCTTCAAGACCGTGGGTTAGCCTTGGATAATAATATCTTTGATATAATGCTGGCAGCTTATCTAATTGACCCTTCCAAAACAAGTTATGGATTAGAAGACCTGTCATGGGAGTATTTAAAGACTCCGCCGGCAAAGCTGGACGATGGACTTAGCGTCAATGTAAGATTGTTTTGCGAGTTAATGCCGATTTTGGAGAAAATCTTGAAAGAAAGGTCTCAATTAGATCTGTTTTATAATGTTGAGATTCCGCTGGCTAGAATCCTGTCAATAATGCAGACAAACGGAGTAAAAATAGATACAGGCGTTCTGGAGAAGATTTCAAAACATATAAATTCAAGGTTAGATAAATTAATCGAAGAAATTTACGAGGATGCGGGGGAGGAATTCAATATTAATTCCCCTAAACAGCTGGGAGTGATTCTTTTTGAGAATTTAAAACTCCCTCCTGTTAAAAAGACTAAAACCGGATTTTCTACCGATGAAGAGGTCTTAAGGAAACTAACTTCAAAACACCGTATCGCAAAAAATATCCTAGAATACCGGCAGCTTACAAAATTAAAGACTGGTTATGTTGATAGCCTGCCTGAGTTGATAGATCCTAATACTGGCAGGATTCATACTTCATTTAATCAGACCATAACCGAAACCGGCAGATTGAGTTCAAGTTCTCCGAACTTCCAGAACATCCCTATAAAGACGGATATCGGAAGGCAAATCAGAAAGGCATTTGTGCCTGGTGAAGATGATTATTTGCTAATGTCTGCGGATTATTCGCAGATAGAGCTAAGAATCTTGGCTCATCTATCCAAAGACAAAAGTTTGATTGATGCCTTCAAGGACGATAAGGATATCCATAAGCTTACAGCCTCTTTGATTTTTGATATAAAACAACAAGACGTAACTGACCAGATGCGCGATACCGCCAAAAGGATCAACTTTGGCATCATTTATGGCATGAGCAGTTTTGGCCTTGCAAAGGATTTAGGGATCTCGCAGGAAGAGGCCCAGGCGTTTATTGACGCATATTTTTTGAGATACCCCAAGATCAAGGATTATATGCAAGAACAGATAAAATTGGCCAAAAAAGAAGGCTTCGTTAAGACTTTGTTGGATAGAAGGCGTTATCTTCCTCAAATAAATAACCAGAATATAACCATTAGGCAACTTGCCGAGCGGCAGGCGATAAATACGCCCGTCCAGGGTTCGGCAGCCGATCTAATAAAACTTGCCATGATTGATGTGCAAAAGGAAATTGAAAATAAAAAGTTAGAATCAAAGATATTAATGCAGGTCCATGACGAATTGGTTTTTGAGTTTCCCAAGAAAGAAAAAGAGTCATTAAGGAATCTGGTAAAGCATGTTATGGAACATGCTTTAGATCTATCAGTTCCAATAAAAGTGGATATCAAGGTGGGAAAAAATTGGTTAGAAATGTCAAATGAAGACGAGACTTATGGAGCAAAGCGAACATAAGTCTCTGTCTGAATTTGACCCCGCCCTTTTGGCGGAATGAAGAGTTGTTTCTTGGTTATGTTTTTTGCAAAAAGAAAAATAAAAACAGTCTTTTGTCAGAGAAGAGACAAATCAGTAATATAATACTCGCCAAAAGGGCGGGGTTCAATTCGCACTTATAAGTTACGTCGCTATCGCTCCGTAACTTATGTGCTCATTGAAGAAAGGAAAGCATGAAAGTCTTATTTTGTTCATCTGAGGGGGTCCCGTTTGCTAAGACCGGCGGTCTAGCAGATGTTGCCGGAGCTTTGCCTTTGGCATTAGAAAAAAAAGGAATTGAAGTAAATGTCTGCATGCCTAAGTACGGCACAATAAAAGAACAGGATTATAATCTTAAGAAATTAGATGATAATGTCTATTATTGCAAAATCGGCAAGAAAATTAATGTATATTTTATCGCTAACGATAATTACTTCAACCGCCCCGGACTTTACGGAGACAAAACCGGAGATTATCCGGACAATTTAGATAGATTTATGTTTTATTCCAAAGAGACCTTGAATTTATTAAAAAAGATTAATTTCAAGCCCGACGTTATTCACTGTAACGACTGGCAGTCATCGCTTATACCGGTGTATCTAAAGACGCATTATTCTAAAGATCCATTTTACAGCAAGATTAAGACTTTGCTTACGATTCATAACCTGGCTTATCAGGGGCTGTTTAGCAAAGATCAATACCCCAGGTTAGGTTTAGATTGGAGCCTGTTTAATATCGATGGCCTGGAATTCTACGATAAGATTAATTTCTTAAAAGGCGGAATCGTATTCAGCGACCTGATTAGCACGGTCAGCGCTGCCTACGCCAAAGAGATCCAGACCAAGGAATTCGGATGCGGCCTGGAGGGCATACTTTTAAAAAGAAAGAAAGTCCTTTCCGGAATAATCAACGGTTTAGATTATGGATTGTGGGATCCGGAGACTGACAATCTTATCTTCAAAAGATATTCGCCCAAAAATATTGAAGATAAGTATATCAATAAATTAAGGCTTCAGGGAGAATGCGGATTAGCGCAAAATAGAAACGCGCTGCTTTTCGGATTTGTGGGAAGATTGGCCGAACAGAAAGGTATAGATATCATCTCAAACAATCTGGATAAGATGTTTAAATCCAATATTCAGATGGTGATACTTGGGACCGGCGACCAGAAATATCACGAAATTCTGGAAAATCTATCCAAAAAATATCCTGACAAGTTTGCTTTGTTCTTGAAATTTGACAACACAATTGCCCATAAGATTTATGCCGGCACAGACATATTTCTTATGCCGTCTCGCTATGAACCTTGCGGTTTGGGGCAGATGATTAGTTTTAAATATGCCACCGTCCCCCTGGCTTTTAAGACCGGAGGACTTGCAGACACAATAGTAGATTTAGATAAAAACAAAACTAAGGGTAATGGCTTTCTATTTGAAAAATACGAAGCGAAAGAATTCATGGGTAAATTCAACAAGGCCGTTTCTCTTTATAAGAATAAAAGCGCTTGGCAGAAGGTCTTAAAAAGAATCGTAAAGCTTGATTTTTCATGGGAAGAATCCGCCAAGAAATATATCCAGCTTTATAAAAAATAACTGTTTCGATAATAGTTAAATCCGAAATCCGAATATCGAAATTCGAAACAATTTTCTAATGACCAAAATCTCAATGACCAAAACGATGTTTAGAGCAGTTGAAAATTTGAACATTCGGATTTGTTTCGGATTTCGTGCTTCGAGATTCGGATTTTAAGCAAAAGATAAATAAGAGATGATTATCATCGGCATAACCGGCAGTTTTGGCACAGGTAAAAGCACGGTAGCTAAGATTTTTGCGTCTTTAGGCGTTAAGATAATTGATACTGACAAGATCGTCCATAAAATTCTTAGGCATGACGATAAGGTTTCAAAGCAAATAATCAAGGTTTTTGGGCAAGGCATCCTGGATAATTCCAAGAATATCAGCCGAGAAAAATTAGGCAAAGTTGTTTTTCGAAACAATAAATTACTTAAAAAGCTTTGCGATATAATTCATCCGGAAGTCATAAAAAAGATCAGGTTCGAGATAGGGGTT
>VGKH01000029.1 GCA_016867135.1 Candidatus Omnitrophota bacterium | reverse complement strand
GATGAGATTTTATGCAGCTTAAGATGGCTGGGCTTTGACTGGGATGAAATATATTATCAAAGCAAACGCCAGGATATCTATAAAGAATATGCCGATAAATTGGTGCAGGAAAGCAAAGCCATTCATTCTGAGGGCGCGATAATCTATCCGGTGCCTGAGAAGAAAATCAAGGTTTATGATGTCATCCGCGGCGAGATCGAATTTGACGCCGAAGAGATTAAAGACCAGGTATTGATAAAATCCGACGGGACCGCTACATATAATTTTGCCTGCGTAGTTGATGACGCGTTGCTTAATATCACCCATATTATCCGGGGGGATGATCATATTTCCAATACTCCGAAACAGGTGATGTTGTATGAAGCGATGGGATTTAGCATCCCAAAATTTGCGCATCTTCCGTTAATTCTAGGTAAGGATGGCGGCAGGCTTTCAAAGCGGACCGGCGCGACTGCCATCAGCGAATATCGCAATATGGGTTATCTACCCGAGGCATTGGTTAATTATCTTATGCTTTTAGGATGGTCTCCCGACGGTAATCAGGAGATTGTGCCTATTGAGCGAGCGATAAAAAATTTCTCCATTAAGAAGGTTAACAAAACCGCTGCGGTTTTTTCCATCGAAAAACTAAATTGGATAAACAATCAATACATGAAAGAGATTGATGATGATAAACTGACGGATCTGTTGGTCCCGATACTACAAGATAAAAAATTTATTTCTCGGTATTTTGATAGATACTGGCTTAAAAATGTTGTAAAATTGTACAAAGCGAGGATTAATACTTTGCTGGATTTTGTAGATTGGGCGGATTTTTTATTTTTGGAAAAACCAAAATTTGACCAAAAGGCAAAAGAAGAACTTGCCTCCAAAGATTTATCCCAGGAATTTACTTGGCTGGCTGAGAAACTGGAGAAACTTGACAGTTTCGAAATAACATCAATCGAAAAGGCGTTTAGAGATTTAGTCCTGGCGCTGGAGATTCCAGCTTCGGATTTGGTCCATCCGGTCAGGGCCGCCTTAACAGGAAAGACTATCGGCCCCGGGCTTTTTGAGACGATTTGGGTCCTGGGAAAACAAAAAACCAAAGAAAGATTATTGAACGCATATCAAGAGGAGGTAAAATGAAGTTATGGTTTACGCCGTGCCTGCCGGCAGGCAGGGAGTATGAGCGACGTAAACCATAGGCCGAAGGCCGTGTCTGAATTTGACCCAGCCCTTTCTTTTGAGGTTATAACAACTATAAAGAAAGGGCTGGATTCAATTCGCGCAAACAACTTATGTCGTTTTTCAACCTCAAAACTCCATAAGTTGTGCGCTCATTGAAGGAGGTAGGATTTGTATTTTAAAAAATGTGCAGTAGTTGTTATTTTCTTATCAGCTGTCCTTTTATGCTCGGGTTGCGAGACAGCCAAGGGCATAGGCAGGGGTTTTGCCGCAATAGGAGACGGAGTAGGAAAAGATTTAGTTGGCGCGGGTTCATCGATTAAAAAAGCCGACGATTGGTTCAGAGAAAATCTCTGGTAATTAACAACTAAAATTCTTGGGTTGTGGTGTAACGGTAGCACGACTGGCTAGAAAAATTCTAAAAGATATTAAAGTTTGCCCTGTCGTCTAATGGTAGGACACTAGACTCTGGATCTAGGTGTTGTGGTTCGAGTCCACACGGGGCAGCCAACCTTGACGCTCAGGCGAACAAAGAGGAGGCATGCTATATGGATATTAAAATAAAGAGAATCGTAGCAAGAGAAGGGTTGGTAGCAATACTAATTATAATTGTAGCTATCTTTACTGGTCATAATGCCTATAATTTTTTTTGGAAATATATAGCGCCACAACTCAATCCCGACGTCTATTTTGTTTACCCTACCCGAACGCTTAAAGGGGCAATATTAGGGAATATCATAAGCCTTTATCTTATCTATTTATTATTTTGGGCTATTGTTTTAATGGTCCGCTTTATCCTTTGGGCAATTAGGACATTAAAACAAAAATAGGTTGTCATTTAGGTTGTCATTTAGGTTGTCATTTTTTAGAGCAATATTATGTCATTCAAACCAAAATATATAATAACAGATAAGATTCTCGATAACCTCACGGCTATCGCGGCAGCGCGCGAAATTATCGAGCAGGCGCATCTTGTGCCGAAATGGGAAGCGAAATTAAGGCGACAGGCATTGCTTCGCAATACCCATTCATCTACTGCTATAGAGGGCAATAAATTAACTCTCGAACAAGTCGAAGCGTTAGCTGAAGGAAAAGACGTTGTCGCTACCAGCAAAGATAAGAAAGAAGCCTTAAATTATTTAGAGGCATTAGAAAATATTCCTAGTTTTACTGAAAAAGGGAAATTTAAAATCGCTGACTTGCTGAATATTCATAGGAGGATAACCAGAGATGTAATGCAAAATAGTACTGATTTAGGTGTATTTAGAAACAGACAAGTTTTTGTAGGCAAGAGAGTTTTTGATGGCACAACTTTCAAGGAAGTCGTAGAATATATGCCGCCTAAGACAGAAGAAGTACCGCAGCTTGTTCAAGAATTTATAGATTGGCTTAATCTGGATAAATCCTGGGGAATGAATCCTGTTCTTTTGGCAGGGATTGTTCACTATGAGATAGCAAGAATTCATCCATTTATTGATGGCAATGGCCGGACAGCCAGATTGTTTGCCACGGTAATTCTATACTTGAGCGATTTCGATCACAGGAGAATTTTTGCTCTGGATGATTATTATGACAGGGATAGGCAGGCGTATTACGCTGCCTTGAAGACGGCTCAAACTACGGATGGAGACATTACACAGTGGCTGGAGTATTTTACCGATGGCATACTCTATTCGGTTACAGAAGCAAGGGATGCCGTTTTGAAAGTAGGTTCCAAAAGGAAAAGCGGCCAGGCGCAAATTGCTCTTACGCCAAAGCAGATGCAGATAGTCGAATTTATCAACGTTAATGGCAAGGTAACGAATAAGGACTTGCAGGGATTATTCAAAGTCTCTGCCCAAGCCGTTCATAAAGAATTAGTCAAATTAGTAGAGCTTAAAGTGATTAAGCCCGTTGGCGCAGGCAGGGCTTTGCATTATACTTTGCTATAGCATGGCGGTTGTCAATTGGTTGATGATTAGATTGATGATTAGGTTGATGATTTTAATCTAACCGGTTGCCTAAATAGATAAAACCGTGCTTGTGATGGCGAACAGTCATTTTCACAAGTAGTTGAATTGCTTGAGGTTGTGAAGTTCGTCTGGCGTCCAGTTCGGGCAGCCAAAAAATAAATTCGCGCGGGTGGTGGAATGCCCGCCCGACCGAACGACTTTTTAGTTAAGGAATTCGGTCGTTCGGGCGGGGCAGACATGCAATAATGAAGTGCTATGTTTATATATTAAGAAGCAAAAAAGATGGCAAACGATATATTGGGATTACCCTGATCTTCCCCCGAAAAAGTGGACACAAAGAAGAGTTGGTGTTAGCATAGCTACCAGCTCTAAAAAGGAGGGTGTCCAATGGGAGAAGAGGGCTTAAAAAAGAAGCGTTTTGACCGGGAGTTCAAGGTATCCGCGGTAAAGATGGTTACCCAGGAAGGCCATACCGCAGCAGAGGTAGCCAGAAGCTTAGGCATACACCAAAACCAGCTCTACAATTGGAAAAAGAAGTATAGCATTGAAGGCGACAAGGCTTTCGTAGGTAAAGGCCACCTTACGGAAATCGTTTCCTTACGCCGTAAGCTGCGTAATGCCGAGATTGAGATTGAAATCCTAAAAAAAGCAGTCGGCATATTTTCAAAACCGACCGAGAACGGTTTGAGTTCATAGAAAATAATCGCTTAAGTTATCCGCTTGAGAAGATATGCCGTGCGGTAGAAGTATCCAGGAGCGGATATTACGCCTATAAGAGTAGGCCTAAAAGCCAAAACAGAATCAACAACGACAAATTGCTCATTGAAATAAGGCGTGTATTCTGGGATAATAACCATAATTACGGCAGCCCGCGGGTGTGGAACCATCTGAACAACGTTGAAGGCATCCCTTGTTCTTTGAACCGAGTAGCCCGGCTCATGTCCTTTAATGGTATCGCAGCCATACATAAGCGTAAGTTCCGGGTAACCACAGACTCAAAGCATAATTATCCCGTATGGCCGAATATCCTGAATCGTAACTTTACCATAGCAAAGCCCAACTCTGCTTGGGTAACAGATATAACTTATATCTGGACCTTTGAAGGCTGGTTGTATTTGGCGGCTATACTTGATTTGTATTCCAGAGGTATCGTTGGCCTTGCTATGGATAAGACTATCGCAGATACGCTTACGCTGTCGGCATTAAAACAGGCAATCCTAAGGCGTTCTCCGCCTAAAGGGTTAATCTGTCATTCCGACAGAGGAAGCCAGTATGCTTGTAACGATTTTAAGGCATTACTGACTCAACATGAAATTACCGGCAGCATGAGTAGAAAAGGCGACTGCTGGGATAACGCCGTGGCTGAGAGCTTCTTCCATACGCTAAAAGTAGAGCTTATTCACAGAACAAGATTTCAAACACGGGAAGAAGCAAAGGCAAAAATCTTTGAATACGTGGAAATGTATTACAACACCAGAAGGGCACATTCAACGCTTGGCTATTTGAGTCCGTTTGAGTATGAAAGGCAGGCGACAGTATTTTAATGAAAGGATGAAGAAATGAAGAAAAGAAAACCGAACTATTTACTTGAAGCAATAGTTAATATTTTTGCTAATCTCCCCAAAGGCAAGGTTTTAGATTTAGGTTGTGGAAACGGAGATTATGCCAAAAGATTAAAGGATTTAGGATTCGAGGTAATTGCTTCAGATATGGATTTAGAAAGGTTTAAGTATCACAATTTAATAAAATTTGAGGCAAGTAATTTAGATAAACCTTTACCATTTCCAGATAATAGCTTTGATTATGTTTTATTTTTAGAGGTTATAGAGCATTTATACAATCCAGATTTTGTTATTGAACAGGTTAGCAGAATAATAAAACCAAAAGGTTCTTTATTTCTATCTACCCCGAATATCTTAAATCTTGGCTCAAGAATAAGATTTTTATTTGAAGGCGGTTTTGATTTCTTTCGTGAGCCAATTTTAGATTACAGTAAAGCATTTCCAAGCGGGCTACAAAATATGCACATTATTGTCTGGCGATACCACGAACTTGAATACCTTTTATTTAAGAATGGACTTTGTGCGGAAAATGTTTATACGGATTTGATGAAGCCCGCATTGAAATTCTGGGGGGGGGCATTACTGCCTTTGCTTAAATTCCAATCTTGGCAAAAGGAAAGACGCTCAGGGAAAAAAGGCGGGGTAGATTACAGGAGGATAAACAAAATTATATTATCAAAGGAATTGCTTTTTGGTAGGCATCTGATCATCAGAGCAAATAAATTTAAGTTGTATTAAAAATATAACTTATTCAACGAAAAGTTGTGAATGTTCAATACAATAATAGTTGGCCTATCTTAACAATCTGTCCACTAAATAGGGGAAGGTCACCCTTAATATTAAAAGAAGAATTTACCAACATAATACAGGTAAGGTTTTGTCAACTAAATCAAGAACGCCATTTATCCTAGAATATTTTGAAGAATTTTCAGATAGATTAGCCGCGAGAACTAGAGAAAAATACTTTAAAACTGCAGCCGGAAGAAGGTTTTTAGATAAGTCAATACGCGCGGGTGGTGGAATGGCAGACACATACGTTTGAGGGGCGTATGCCGCAAGGCGTGAGGGTTCAACTCCCTCCCCGCGCATTAATTTTGTCTCAACTTATGGAGCGTAAGCGACATAAGTTGATTGACAAAATTTATCCCGAGCAAAACTGATTTATGTTTTTGTTGCGAGGGAGCAAGGCTAAAGGAGGGTTTCCCTCAACCCTAAAGTCTTAACTAAATGGGGTTTCGGGACTTCGCCCCGCGCTTAGTGAGGTAAAAGAATTTAGCTCGGGGCTCGCAACTCCCTCCCCGCGCATTCTACTTCGCCAAAGAGCTTTCGCCTTTGGCTTCGTAGAATTTTAATACCATAAAAACAAAGCGCAAGATACTCTGCGAAGCTCATACCATAGTTTAGATGTAGAAGAGCGAAGCAGAGTCCCTCCCCGCGCACCAATCCCGACGATACGTCGGGATGATCCCGAGCCCCGACGTAACGTCGGGACGAGGGACCAATTATTTATAAATGAAAATAGATCTTTCCCGTTTACAATACATGCTTTTTAATGACTTCTATGATTTTATCTTTGCTGTCTTCGGGGTTATTATACTTATTGTGCTGGCTTGAAGGTTGTTTGGCTTTACGAATTGCAGACATTGTGGAAAGCTGTTGAGCAGAAGACGCTTAATCTGTCCTAACTGCTCATCCAGCCTGAGAAAATAATATTAATTATGCCTTCCGGCGAGTTAAAATAAATGCGGCTATAAGAATAAAAATAAAAGGCGAGGTAATAAGAAATATTCCGAAGAAGTTCGCTGGCATTTGACCATTTGCCAGCGTAACAAGCAGTACGGCCAACATTCCTAACCCAGCGATAGCAAAAATCATTCCTATTAACGAAATCAAATCATTCATATAAAGGTAGGTTATTTTCTTTTATCTTTTACGTAATTAGAGCGTTCTAGGCTTTTGGCATGTTCTTTTAATTCCACACCGATTTCACTTATTGCGGCTACATGATTGATAGCGCGCGCTTCATTTGTGACCACGCCTATAGACAGGGAGATGAGTGGGAATTTTTGTTCTATGCCCTTTCGGTCTTTTGCCATGATGTAACCATTGGCGCGGTCCTCCTGATTATAAAATTTTGGGGCAGTCTCATCAAAATCCTGGATAATCTTTTTGCATATTCCGTCGACGCGCTCAGGAGTAGAAACAAAGACAAAATCATCGCCGCCGATGTGGCCGATAAAATCATCAGCATTGCCTTTAGTCTTGATCGCCTTAATTAGAATCCTTGCCGTTTCTTTTATGACTTCATCTCCGTGTTCAAAGCCGTACTTATCATTATAGGCCTTGAATTTATCCAAATCCAAATACCCTACAGCAAATAAACCTTGTTTATCGAGCCGGCTCTGCAACTCGTCTATTATCGAGACATTGCCCGGTAATTTTGTTAAGGGGTTGGCATCAAGCTCCCTAGAGGTACGCCTTAAGACCATTTTTACCCGGGCAATAAGTTCTTTTGGCTCAAAAGGCTTGACGATATAATCATCTGCTCCCGCATCAAGGCCTGCTACCTTATCGATAGTTTCTCCTTTTCCTGTCACCATAATTATTGGCACGTGTTGTAGGAGGATGTCTTTCCTTAGTTCAATACAGACTTGACAGCCGTCAATCTTCGGTATTTTATAATCCAGGATAATCAAATTCGGAGATTTTGTTTTCGCCAGTTCCAGAGCCCGTTCTCCGTCACGGGCTTCAATAACATCGAAATTTGCTTCAGCCAAAAGTATCTTTAGGATATCTAAAATATCACTATCATCGTCAACAATCAAAATTTTTTGTTTTAGCATTTTTATCCTTTAGGTAAAGTAAAACTGAAAATACTTCCTTTATTAATCTGGCTTTCTACCCAGATTTTGCCTTGGTGCGCCTCAACGATATATTTTACTAATGTCAGGCCTAGACCCGAACCTTTAAGCGATTGGTTTATAAGGTTATCTACGCGATAGAACTCAGAAAATATCTTATCTTTGGCATCTTCGGGGATGCCGATACCGGTATCCTGGACATCAATTTGAATGTAGCCGTTAGCTTCTTTACCGCGCACAGCTACACTGCCTTTTTCGGGAGTAAATTTTAAGGCATTGCCCACAAGATTGATAAAAACCCTTTCTATTTGACTGTGGTCAATGAGCACTTTCGGCAAAGAATCGGGAATATCAAGAATTAATTCTATTTGTTTTTGTTTAATTTGAGGAGAAAGAAGGTCAGCCACATTTTCTACTATGTCTTTTATATTCTCGGCCTCAAACTTCATTTCGATCCTGCCGGATTCTATCCTGGCTATATCCAGAAGGTCGTTGATTAGTCTTACTAGCCCGTCGCTGTGTTTATTTATTTTTTCCAGTCTTTCTTTAACAAAATCAGGGATGTTGCCTATTTTTTCGTCGATAAGAATTGAGGCGTAGCCTTTTATAGAAGTTAGAGGAGTTCTAAGCTCATGCGAAACCGCAGAGACGAAGTCAGATTTCATTTTGCTTATTCTTTTTACTTCTTCCAAGGCGTCGGCAAGCTCTTTGGTTCTTTCTTTAATCTTGGTTTCCAGTTCATGGTGGGAGCTGTAGACTTGTTCGAAGAGCCTTGCGTTTTCCAGGGATTGGCCGAATTGAGTTGCTAAAATCGAAATCATTTCTTCTTCGCCTTCAGTCAAGGGAGAAGATGTGGGGCTATTGCCGACGAAGAGGGCGCCTTCGATGCCGTCCTGAGTTATTATAGGAGAGAGAATAAAATAGGCCACGCCTAATGTATTTGCAATCCTTTTCTTATTGGGGTCGGAAGCATCAACAGAAGATAATAAGGCGCCTTCTTTGGTGACTTTTTCCAAAAAAGGATCGTGCTCAAAAAATGAAAGAATTTTATTCAACTCAGCTTCCTGGTAGCCGTGGGATATTTTCAAAGAAAGTTTTTTTTGTTGATCCCGCATAATAATAAAGCATCTCTCAAAACCTAGTTCCGAGACTATCGGTTGATGGACCCTTCTAAATATTTCTTTTTCGTCGAGGGTTGTACTTAGCAGCCGAGAAATTTTCTGCAGCGTGAATAATGCGGAAATCTTTTTATCTAATTCTTCCTGAGTTTTGTTTAATTCCAGGTCGGTTTTTACAATGAGCCTCGCTTGTTCGTCTAGCTGGTCGAAAGACTTCTTTAGTTTGTTCAAGGAATGTTTTAATGGGTTTATTTGTTTTGATTTTTCCGCCAAGAGAAGACCCAGGCAGACTACAGCCAATAGAGCCAAGAAGCCAACAATATTGAGGATTCTTTGAAAGTCTACGGTTAAGAAAAGATTTTCTAAAGAATATTGCAATGATTCTGACATAGTTTTATCAACACATTCGCATACCCCAATGGTAAGCATTGGGGTATGTTTCTTCAATTTATCCGGACATGCTCAGCGTTGATACTGCACTTCGATTTCGTCTCAGTGTCCTTCGAAAGTCCTGAGCGAAGCGAAGGAAGAGCGACCCCGACGACACGTCGGGGTCGCCGAACGTATCAAGCAATCGCTAACACGGAGACAGTTTCATTATGCATATAACTTGTTCCTCTGTGCCCAGCTGCTTTTAAGGGGGCAATTTCTCCGTAACTATAAAATCCGCTAACGGGAACATTCCTTCCAAAAACATCCCTTACAGCATTAATTTCTGAAGAAGCAGATCTGCCCAAAAGCTTCTTGCGGGCAGCCGAATCAAATATTATTATAAGGCTTGCTGGCTTATCTTTCAACCCTTTCTTTGCTTCCAGCGCTGCGTCTCTAGCTGCCTGTATGCAGAAATCCTTTGAACCCAGCATCAGATTTATTTCCGAACCCTTCGGCACTTCGCCCTGGCAGACGAGAAAACCTTCGTCCGTAACTTCTATGACATTGCGCAGGATAAACTCATCTTCTCCGGGAATGTTGAGCCCCATAGGATAAAGGATGGCAAGGCGCGATAATTTTGTTTTTTGTAACTCCTGCGCCTCTTTGCCAAAATAATCTCGGTACATATTTATCGCAGGTTCATTATCTATTTTTTTAATAACATTGGCTTCGGAGCTAGTGACTTCTCGCGGTTTCCCTATCGGTTTCCAGCCATGCTTTATCCCGAAACCAAAACCAGAACTTGAGCCCAAAAGTATTCCTACGCAAGCATTTGTGAAAACATTGTTTTGATAATACTGGTAGGTTTCTGAAAACTTAAAATTATCGCTTGAAGCAGCCCCTATCAAAGGGAAGCTGCGCCCCAGCACATCTTCAACGCCAAGTATTAATTCAGACGAATTTTTAATTAGTCCATCGGTAAACATTATAAAGATATCGCGGTTAATCGATTTGAGATTAGAAAGAGACATCTTAGCTAATTCCTGGCCGGCTGCGCGTACAACTTTTTCGCTAATATTGCTGGAGTAGCCCAGTCCAAATTTTAAAGAATCTGATTTAATTGCTAGAATAGCAAGGCCAAATTCTTCAGCTGTCCCGGACATGATGATGCTTGAGCCAGAACAGCCTATGATTTTCGCAGCAGGCATTATTTGTCTTGCGCCCTTGATGATATTTTCGGGGTTGTACTGTATGCTTGAGAATATAAACGCGAGATCTATATTTTCCTGTTTTAAGGCAGCTTTAGCTAGCACTGCTGCTTCCCTTGCAGCACGGAAGGAATCTTTTTCTCGGCTTGTCCCGACGCCAATCCATTCAACCATGGTTTATCCTTTTTAAACCGTTTATAAATTTTTCTAAACGGATGTTGTTTTTATTCTATTCGTTAAATACTATAGTGTCAACATTTTTATTGCATTAATTGGGATGTTTTGATAGAATTTAGGCAATTGATCACAGATAATAAGTAAAAAGGGAGAAGTAAAAAGGTAAAAGCACAATCCAAAAGTAAAAAGTTTTGAATTTTAACTTTAACTTTTGACTTTTTCCTTTTGACTTTTGAATTTTTTTGGGCCCCATCGTTAATGAACGCGCAACTTATGGAGTAAGGCGAACATAAGTTGCAGCGTGAATTAATCCTGAGGAGCGCAAGCGACGAAGGACCTGTGGATTTAAGGTTCTTCGCCTCGACGAAGAGTCGATGCTCAGAATCAAAATTTACTTCGTAAATTTTGGCCCCATCGTCTAGCCTGGTTAGGACGTCAGCTTCTCAAGCTGAAGACACGAGTTCAAATCTCGTTGGGGCTAATTATAATACGAGAGTTCTCCCGCCGCCTACAAGAAAATAAGGGCGTCGGGAAAATCTCGCCTGCCGGCAGGCAGGTTAGGGCTACTTGTTGTCAACAAGATGGTCCTAAGTTGTAGTTTACAGGGACTATTATTTTTAAAATTCATTTGTATTCTTTAAAAAATTGTAAATTTGTTAAATTTTTTCTTGCATTGCTAAATATTAGTTGTTATAATAACTTAAAATAAAAAGAAAGGAAAAATATGGGAGATATCCGCCATAAACGAGTTAAGTTGGTATTATTATTTTTTGTTATATTATCTTTTTCTTTAATAGGTTGTGATAAATTACCCTTCAAGATTCCCTTTTTGAGTTCCCAGGAAGCCGCCACTCCTCAGAAACAAGAGCTGCCCCAATTGAAAGTTACAGGAACGGTAGTTGCCAAGGTTAATAATATCCCTATAACCTTAGAAGACCTAAACGAAGATATAAATAATTTTAACAGCTTGGTCCCGGAAGACAACCCGCAACTTAAAATCACTACCAAGGAACAAAAAATCGACTATCTTAAGAATGAAATGGTACGCAGGGCTCTTCTTTATCAAGATGCGCTTAAAAGAGGGTTAGACAAAAAAGAAGACATCGTTAGGATTTTAGAAAAAACCAAGTCTGATCTTTTAGTGGTAGAGCTGGTAAGGCAGGAAGCCGAGAATGTAGAAGTGACAACGCAGGAGATCAATAATTATTATGACACTTATAAAGACGATCTTAAAGAACCAGAAGAGCGCCGGATCCGCGAGGTAGTCGTTCCTACGGAGTTTGAGGCAAGGGAGATTTTAATCCAGCTTCTTCAGGGCGCAGATTTCGCCACAATTGCTACTCAAAAGTCTAAGGCGGTAAGCAGCAAAAATGGAGGAGATCTCGGCTTTATCGAGAAAGGGGCAAAGAACTTCAAAGAGTTTGATGAAATTGCTTTTTCCGGTACCTTGGAAGCCGGGAAAATCAGCAATATATTTAAAGGTGCCGACGGTTATTATATTGTAAAATTAGAGGCCAAGCGCGGCGGAAAACAGATGTCGCTTTCCGATATGTGGGACGACATAAAAAGAGCGCTTACTTTTTTGAAGCAACAGCAGAAAATCGAAAATATTATCAATCAGCTATATAACAATGCCAAGATTGAACTTTATGAAGGGGCGATACAGTAGTGAATAAGCGCATAAGTTTGATAGTCGGTGCAGTTTTAGCTCTGTTGGCTGTTTTTTTAGTTAAGCTTTATCTCAACCAGCAGGGCGAAGCAATAAGAATCCAACAACAAAAGCAATTTGAACAAGAGAGACAAAGTCAAGTACCGGTTTTGGTAGCCAAAAAAGATATAGCGGTCAATACTAAACTTGATGCCTCTATGTTCGAGGTGGCCATAGCGCCCGCGAATCAAATCCCTCCCCAAACAGCCAGCTCTTTTGAGCAGGTATTGGGCAAAGAAGCAGTTGCTCCTATACAAAAGGGCGAACCGATTATGCTAGGTAAGCTTTCGTCTGCGGCAAGAAAAACCGGCCCTTCTAGAGCATCCTCTTTGTCAACCGCAACGCCTTCGGGTAAAAGAGCGATAACCATTCCCGTGGACAATATCGCTTCCGTAGGCGGGATGGTAAAGCCCGGAGATAGCGTCGACATAATTTCTTTGTTATCTATATCATCTGCACAAACAGGCAGCGGTTCCAAGAAGAAAAAAGAGGTTATTGTCCCGCTTTTTCAAAATGTATC
The DNA here is from genome assembly GCA_016867135.1 of Candidatus Omnitrophota bacterium. Lineage (GTDB taxonomy): Bacteria > Omnitrophota > Gorgyraeia > VGKH01 > VGKH01 > VGKH01. Next base: position 2,129 of record VGKH01000029.1, on the reverse strand, counting down.
GATTTTGGCCGTGGGCGACGAAACAACGGCAGAAGAGCCCTCTGTAGATGAAAAGGGCAAGGCAAAATCTAAGGCCTCATCCGCTAAGACTGTAACCCTTGCCTTAACCCCCCAGGAGGCCAATATTATTGCTTTTGTCCAGGAGCAGGGCAAGCTTCGTTTGGTTTTACGTTCTCCTAAGGATGCGGCAGCAGAACCTGCCAAACCGATCGATATAAAAGCTACAGAGCCTGTAAGCTGGGATACCTTATTGAGGCTTTTTATCCCTGCAGATGCTCCCAGAAGAGTAATTCGTAAAGAAGAAGGGCCATCAGATACGGTGGAAATTTACCGCGGCCTAAAAAGAGAAATCGTTCCTTTGACCGAGTAAGGAGAAGAATGAATATAGCTGCGGACAACTATTTTGCCAAAACAAAGAAAAATATCACAACCTTTGTTTTGGCTTTTTGTTTTGTCGTCTCTTCTTTTGCAATTTATGCCCAAGAATTTTCCGAGCAAGATTACGATATAGAGGGCAAAGAGGTATTATATATCGGAGAAACGCGGATATTTCCTGCCAAGAAAACCAAAAGAATAGTAGTAGGCAACCCCGAAATTGCCGATGTGGGAAAGACCTCTGACGAATCTATTTTTGTCGTCGGGAAGTCGGTAGGGGCAACTATTTTTATCTATTGGGACGTTTATGGGGAGCATTCTTACAGGTTAAAAATTTTGTCTGAAAATATGACCGAGACAAAAAGGCGCGTTGATAAATTACTTTCCGAACTTAAGCTTTCCAAAGTCTATACCAAATCTAATGATGAGGAGGGCAAGGTCCTTCTTTTAGGCGAGGTCCAAAATAAAGAAGAAAAAGACCGGATTGAGCTGGCCTTGGGAAATCTAAAATCAAAGACGCTAGATCTTATCCAGATAAAAGACGAGGGTATTGTTGAAATAGAAGTCAGGGTATTAGAATTGGATAAAGATGCAAGCAAAACCCTCGGTTTTACTATGCCTGCCTCAATTAGCGTTACAGAATCTTCCGGCCCGACAACCACGGCCGTTACCGGTTTTTCTTCCGTATTCCATGTTTCAGACTGGACGCGTAGCGCCTTGCTCGGTACTCTAGATTTCTTAATTCAAGAAGGTAATGCCCGCATACTTTCTCAGCCCAAACTTGCCTGCTTAAGCGGCAAAGAAGCGGAATTGCTGGTAGGGGGCGAAAAACCGACTTTTACCACTGCAGTCCAGGCAACCGCCGGTTCCTCTACTACCGTTGAATACAAAGAATATGGCATTAAGTTAAATATAAAACCTACAATTAGCGAAAAAAAGAGAGTTCATGTTTCATTAAATGTAGAGGTAAGCGAAGTAGGAAGCGCTGAAACCATAGGCGACCCTACAGCTCCTTCGGCAAAGGCATATCCTTTGTCAAAAAGGAGTGTTTCTACAGAGTTATTTCTCAATGATGAACAGACTTTAGCCATCGGTGGTTTGATTAAACAAAAGAAAGAAGAGGATATAAGAAAAGTAGCTGGGTTAGGAGATATTCCGTTAATCGGGGCGTTATTTAGAAAAAAGGTAACTAAATTTGGCGGAGGCCAGGGGGAAAGAGGAGACATAGAATTATTCATTACTTTAACGCCTAAGATTGTCAGCAAGCCTGAAGCCTCGATAGATATTTATTCGCTTCCCCAGAAAAAGCTAGAAATAAAAGGCAATTATCCCGAGCAATTAAAGAATTACATAAGAGATATACAGACAAGAATTGTAAGCGCGGCTTATTATCCGCCAGATGCTAGAGAATTAAGCTGGGAAGGCACAGTGAATTTAAGCCTTCTTATATTAAATGACGGAGAACTCAAAGAGGCAAATATATCCCAATCTTCTGGATATAAGATTTTGGATGAGGCTGCTGTGGATGCCGTGATAAGGCAGGCTCCATTTCCTTCCTTTCCGTCGCAGGTAGCTCTCGAGGAGCTAAGAATAGAAGTCCCTATCGCTTATAGCAAAGGAAACTAATTAACCAGAGTTATGGCCAAAGCAAAAACCATAGTCTGCTTTAGTATAAAAGGTGGCGTAGGCAAAACATTTATAGCCGCTAACCTAGCTGCTGCTCTTACCAGGGGAAAATACAAAAAAGTTTTGTT
>VGKH01000028.1 GCA_016867135.1 Candidatus Omnitrophota bacterium | reverse complement strand
GAGAAATCATTAAAGCTTTTCTTGACCGAAGATGCAAATGAGGCGCAAATCCTGGCCAATGATTTGAATAATCATAACCGCCAGCGCCAGAAAATAGAAGAAGAGACTATGCGCCAGGCGCTTAACTTGATTGAGCGGGATGTGAATTTTAAGGAACATTACGTGATTGTTTTAGGACAGGATGGATGGCACGAGGGAGTCTTAGGAATCGTCGCCTCAAAAATTATGGATAGATTCTATAGGCCGACCATAATTATCTCCTGGGACAAAAAACAAGGCAAAGGGTCGGCCCGCTCCATTGACAAATTCCATCTCTTTGAAGCCTTGTCTGGTTGCGCCCAGTTCCTGGAAAGTTTCGGCGGCCACCGGCACGCAGCGGGAATTACTATTTTAAAAGATAACCTTGAAAAATTTAAGAGCCAGATTAACCAAATCGCCAAAAATACTCTTTCCGATTTGGACCTTGTGCCCAGCCTTGATATTGACGCTCAGGTTCCGTTATCTGTCTTGGACCTGAACCTGGTTTCGGCAATAGAAAACTTAGAGCCATTTGGGGTAGGAAATCCCTATCCTTTATTATGCTCGCGCAATCTTGAGGTGAAGGCAAAACCTACCATTGTGGGCAGGGATACGATTAAATTCTGGGTGTCTGACGGAAAATTGACTGCTCAGGCGATCGGATTCGGGCAGGCAAATATATTTGATTTGGTTTCCGAGGCGCGCTCGGTAGATTTAGTTTATAGTCCTTCCATTGATGATTGGCACAAACCCGCCGAGATACAGTTGGAAATCAAGGATATAAAGGTTAATTAGGGGATTTTGAGATTACGTTTAGGGGTTACGGTTACGATGCCCGTTTCGTTTTTGGGTTACGTCAATCGGTTTTGACCGTTACCCTAACCGATAGACGATACGGGTTTCGTTACCTTAACCTTTAAACTACGCTTTTTGGACTTTTCCCGCCTTGATACACTTGGCGCAGACCATTACGGTTCTTACTGAGCCGTTAATTATCGCTTTTATCCTTTGGACATTGGGCAGGAATACTCGTTTTGTGGTACGGGTGGTCTTTTTACCCACGCCGCCTTTTTTCTTGGCAAGACCTTTTCGTTTGATTGTTCTTCCGGCCATCGGGCCGACTCCGCAGATTACGCATTTTCTAGACATTTTTATCTCCTTGAATTAAATGAGCACATAAGTTACGGAGTGTTAACGACGTAACTTATCTACCTGTCGGTAGACAGGTGAGTGCGAATTTATCCTTGACATCGAAGATGTCAAGGATTGACTCAGCTATACAACTTAGCTTCACTTTGTTCGCTAAGTTGTAGCTTCGTTCAATTTTACTTGAAAACTATTAATTGTCAAGGCAAAACTCATCTCAATTCATAAATCACAAAAACCCGATATCGTGATATAATAAGACAAAATAAAGGAACTTTTTTCACCCCTTGGTTGTCTAAGAAAGTGAAGAGAAAAATATGCAGGATATATCCGATAAAATAATAAACCTGGCTGCAGCCGGCGACATGGATAGTTTTCACCAAATCTACAAAGCCACATCCGGCTTTGTTTATAACGTGGCGCACCGTGTCACCAATAGCCGCGAAGACGCCGAAGACGTCACCCAGGAGGTATTCTTGAAGATACACAAGAACTTAAATAATTTCCAGTTCCGTTCGTCTTTTAAGACCTGGCTTTACCGGATTACGGTCAACACCGCAATAAACGCCACCAAAAAGACGTCCAAGGATTTAAGCCGCAGGGCGGATTTTGACAAGGCGATCCAGTCGCTGGGAGCAACACCCCAGGAATCAGGCGTGGATAAAGAGGCAAACGAATTGAAAGTAAAGGCATTATTAGATAAGCTTAATCCCGACCAGCGCGCCTGTGTGGTTTTGCGCGAAATGCAAAATTTAAGTTACGAAGAAATTGCCAGGACCTTAAAGATAAATTTAAACACCGTGCGCTCGCGCTTAAAGAGAGCGCGCGAAACACTTTTGGCTTTTGCCAATAAAGAGGTGATCTAAAATGAACTGCGAAAAGATTAAAGAATTGATCCTTACTGATTTCTCCGACAATCGTCTGGATGAAAAGCTAAAGAGCCAAGTAAATGCCCATTTAAGTTCCTGTGCTGGCTGCCGCGAATTTGCTCAATCGGTGAATAAAATCGCCATCGAACCCTTTAAGAGTGCGCAAAAGGAAAACCCACCGGATTATCTCTGGTACCGCATAAAAGAGAGAATCGGAGGCGAGAAGCCGCAACCGGCATTGAGCGGAGTTTTCGAGGGCCTGCAAATGTTTTTTCATCCCAAGCCGGCATTTGCCTTGGCAACTATCGCGGTCGTGATTATCATCGCTTCGGTAATGTTTCGTCCGTATTTAAGGAATAAGCAAGCCAATCTCTATCTCAACGAGCAGATTGATTTTGTTTCAAGCCTTGGGCAAAACGGAAACGGAAGCTCGGAAATAAATTTCGGGACTTCTGTAGAAGAATTTTTACTCTAATACGGAACTTTTTAAAATGTTCATCTGTCTAAGTGAGTAGAAAGGAGGCGATTAAGATGAACGGAAAATTAAATAAGATGTTAGTGTTGGTAGCAGTAATAGGCTTGGTATGTTTTCTAAGCTCTGCCTTTGCCCAGCCGCCTGAGGAAACTACTCAGCCGCAAAAATTTAACAAGCAGGTATGGCAACAGAAGCGCCAGGAGATCTCTGATAATTTCGCCAAAGAGCTCCAGCTTACGCCCGAGCAGGAGGCCCAGCTTAAAAAGCATCGCGAAGAGCAAAAGAAAGAAAATCAGGCGACCAGAGAACAGCTTAAATCCAAACAGCAGGCATTAAAACAGGAGCTGGAAAAGGAAGCTGTCGATCAGGCTAAGGTTAATAGTTTGGTCAGCCAGATTAATGCTCTTCAGGGTGAGAAATTAAGCCAGCATGTAGAAGGGGTCATTTTCATGAAAGAAATCCTCACTCCTGAACAGGAAGCAAAGATGAAGGCAAAAATGGAAGAGCGAAAAGAGCATCGGCAAGAGAAGAGAGGCAGTATGAGAGAACGCATCAAGGAAAAATTCTTCTCCAAATAACTTGATATGGCTGGTGGAAGGGGGGGCAATTAAAATGAAAAAGATAATCTTAGGAGTTTTGATAATAACAGGGTTATTGATAGGGTTAGCGGTTCCCAGTTACGCCAGTGATTGGGACAAGGCCGGCAAGGTCTTTGCCATCCTTGAAGGGGCAAGGGTTTTGACCTTAGGCAAGGTTGATATCATCGGCACGATTACCGGGATCAACCGTTACCAGGAGCGCGAGGGCCGCAGGGAATATGCTTCGGCCAGGCATTCGAGGAATTACGGCCAAAGCAAAAAATATTGCACTATCGAAAGGCGCACGGAAAAGGTCTGGGTGCCGCATTATGTCTGGGTAAAGAAATATGTCCCGGCGCATACGGAGTATCGCGATGGCAAGAAGATCTTTGTGGAAGGCCACTATGTCAAATATGAGGTTGAAGACGGCGGACATTGGGAATATCGGGAAATTGATCAGTATTGTAGTCGGGATCACCGTTAAGTAAGTGATTAGTTTGTGATGTCCCGCACCTTTTATCTATTCAATGGGCTTTAAAGCTCAATTTAGAAAGCTCTTGAATACTAAAAAGGTGCGGGGCTCATTGTTTTTTGTATTGACAAATTCCAGCTCAAAGTTATAATATAGCCGACAATTTAATTTCGCTTGCCAAAACCTTCAGGAGTAAATTCCTGGAGGTTTTTTTATGAGTAAAAAAGATACAAAAATAGCGGTAAAAGTTACTCCCGTTGGTATTATTGAGGACATGATTTATATAATTCGCGGGCAGAAAGTAATGCTGGATAGAGACCTGGCTGAACTCTACGGAGTCACGACTGGAAATTTGAATAAAGCAGTAAATAGAAACTTGGACCGCTTCCCTGAAGATTTTGTTTTTCGTTTAACAAAAAAAGAATTCAAAAACTTGAGATTCCATTTTGGAATATCAAACTTGAGATCACATTTTGTGACCTCAAGTTGGGGTGGCAGGCGTTATACTCCTTTTGCTTTCACTGAACAGGGAGTGGCTATGCTTTCTTCAGTCCTAAACAGCAAAAGAGCCATCCAGGTTAATATCGCCATAATGAGGACATTCATTAAATTACGCCAGATGATCTCCACCCATAAAGAAATGCGCCGCAAGATTGAGGAGATGGAGGCAAGATACGATAAGCAGTTTAAGATAGTATTCACGGCATTAAAGGAGTTATTGGATTATTCCAAAGAGGCAGAGAAGCCAAAAACAAAAATAGGATTCCATCCCAGTAGGTGAGGGGCCCTTTTTATCTTGACAAGATAATCCTAAAGGTGTAGATTAATTACACAATTAGGAAGTCCCGAGCCCTTCGACAAAGTCTAGAGGATTCGGGACAACATAAGAAGCAAAGTCCCGAGTTGGAAGGGATAAATCCAGGACGTTAATCAATTAAAACCTTCACTGAAAAGTGGAGGTTTATTTTTTTAGGTGTTGTAAAATGAAGACTTATCTGTTGCTAATCCTATCTCAAACCAACCACGAGCCGATAATTAAGATAATTAAATCATTACAGCCCTACCATGACCCTCCGTGACCACGGTTAACTTAAAAAATAGGGTTAAACGTCAGTCGTTTGCGTAGCTGGAAACGTCTAACGTTGAGCGTCGTAAGTCTAAGAAAAACGCAACCGTTCAACCAATAACGATTCAAGCTACGCAACCGTTCAGCGCTAGACGACATACAAGTTAATAAAACACTCATTAATTGGAGGAAGGGATGGAAGGGCTAAAAGTCTTAAAGAGCACCCAGATCATTATTCTGGGAATATGTTTTGCCGTAGCAACCATTGCCTCAACCATGATTTTGACCAAGGGCATCCTGCAGCTTAAGAAAATGAGCCAGGAGGTAATAAGCGTAACCGGGAGCGCCGAAAAAAAGATCACTTCTGATTTTATCGTGTGGTCGGCGTCATTTAGCGTGCGCGAGGCCCAGCTAAAGTCCGCCTATAACCGGCTTCAACAAGATTTGGAAAAGGTGAAAAAATATATCCTGGCAAAAGGGATAAAGGAGAGCGAATTATTCGTGCTTCCCGTATCCACGGCTAAGATTTTCAAGAAAGACTCAAAAGGCAATGCCACTAACGAAATCGAAAGCTATGAGCTTTCCCAAGGCATGCGCATCGAATCAAATGATGTAAAAAAGGTGGATGAGCTCTCGCGCAGCTCAACTGCTCTGATAGAAGAGGGCGTGCAGTTTATGTCCGATACGCCGCAGTATTTCTACACCAAGCTTGCGGAGTTAAAGATCCAGATGCTTTCTGAGGCTTCCGAAGATGCCAAGAAAAGGGCAGAGAGCATGGCCAAGTCTACCGGCAATAAGGTGGGAGTGATCCGTTCTGCCAAGATGGGAGTTTTCCAGATTACGCCTGCTACCTCAACCGATGTTTCCTGGTATGGGGAGAATGATACTTCTAGCTTAGAGAAGAAGGTTATGGCGGTGGTAAGTGCTGCGTTTTCCATAGAATAAACGGCTCGGGCGATTTTGCCACTGGCTAACCTCTGGCAAAATCGCCCTCGTAACAGCCAATTCAGCCTAAGAAGTTATAAATACAACAAATATGTTGTAAAATACTTGACAAAACAACTTATATGTTGTATACTTGAGCCATGAGTGAAGTTATTTTCAAAGCACAAGCTAGAGTCTTGAAGGAGCTCGCCGGTAAAATCGATGATTTTTATCTGGTAGGCGGAACCGCGCTTTCGCAATTTTATTTCCACCACCGCCAATCGCTAGATTTAGATTTTTTTACCCAAGAGTTTTCCCGTCAGAGGGTCGTCGAGATTATCGAGCTGTTAAAAAAAGCAACCGCAAAAGATGCCAAGTTGATAGGAGAAAACCTGTCTAAGTCAAAGGTGGAAATTATGGTTTATAGCCTTAAGCTTAGCCAAAAAGACTCTTTAAAGCTTGATTTTGTCAGGGATGTTTTGCCTCTTATTAACCCTACTATGGTGGTTAACGGAATAAAGATTCTGTCTCTTGAGGATATTTATTTAAGAAAGATCTATGCTGTAGGCGGGGCAATAGCACAGACAGATCAGGTAGGACGTAAAATTACCATCGGTGGGCGCCAGGAGGCTAAGGATTTATTTGATATCTACTTTCTCTCGCATACTTTTATGCGGCTATCCGAATTTGCAACTAAATTCTGCGATTCCACGCGCAAGGAAGGCCTTATTCGCTGGTTTAGGACGTTTGACCGCGCCGAGATGAAAACGGATTTAGCTGATATCAAGACAGATAAACTTGTGGAATTTAGGGCAATTGATAAGCATTTAGCCGGCGAGATTGATGCAATCTTAAAGAAGGAGATAGGTCTATAGATGAAATCAGATTGGCTTTGGGATAGAAAGATATCTGCAAGAGAGATAATAAAGATTTTCTCTGATAAAGATAATCCGCGGTTTATAAGCCTGGCGGCCTTGCTTTTGTCGCGTAAAAACTCCGCCAAAGAGGTATTTAGCGATTATATAAAGCGCAAGGATTTCTTTCTTAGCTGGCACGCAATAAAGAAACAGATGCGCAAGAACTCCTGGAATGATCCGCGTATCGAATACTGGCAAGCGGTTTATGATGCCATGAAGCAAGAGCCTGTTTTTGCCAATTTGCGTCTGCAAGAATCAGAATACCCGATTTCTATGATTTGTAGAGAAGTGGGCTTAAAGATAAGGCAGGCGCGGCAAAAAACCGGCCTTACGCAAGAAGAATTTGCCAAAAAACTCAATGTTTCTCAGCAGGTTATCTCGCGCATCGAAGGCGGCAAGCAAAATATTTCCCTTGAGACATTAAAGAGTATCTGTTTGCAACTGGGAGTTACTCTAAAGGTTGACTTGTTGTAGTATAGCTTATAACCTATATCGACATAGCTTATAAGTTATATTATTTAACGCTAATTGAGGGGGCAGGCCCTCACCTTTTTAGTATTTCACTTGTTTTAAAATGAGGTTTTAAAACCCGCTGAATGGATAAAAGGTGAGGGCCTGCCCAGAATAAAGGTGATGGGCCCCAGACGCCTATTTTTACAACAAATATGTCGTATTATGCCCTTATAACATTTCCGGATTTTCTTAATAAATGTTATAACATATGTTATATAGTCCACAGGTTAAATATGGGAAACTATATAAAGAGAATAAGCTTTAATGGCTCCCTGGGAGTGGATAAGATGCCTTTGCGGTAGTTATCATACCTCACGCATAATTCGCTATATTGCATGTTAACTAATTTGGAAAATAATTTACACTACTTTTTTAGTTTTATGCTATAATGTAGTGTAAAAGGAGCAGAAGATGAATGTCTTAAAAGGAATCTTGTCCGAGTCCAAAGAATACTACCTGGCAACCAGAAAAAAAATTCTAGAAAAAATAGCGTCTTTGCCAAAAGGTAATATCAAAGAAAGGGTGATCGCCGGAAAGAAATATTATTATTTACAGCAACGCATAGGCGATAAGATTGCTCATAAATATTTGGGCAAGGATAAACCCGAAGACATATTAAGGCAAATTAGCGAAAGGAAAAGTTTAAAAGCGGAATTAAAGAAGGTAGAGGAATCTCTAAAAATCTTGAAGAGAAGCGAAGGGCGTAAGCGTGGTTGATTTAGTCAGAAAGATTCTCGCGGTTTTCTCAGAAAACCGCCTTTTTAATGAAGGGGTCCAGTTAATCGGAAGCTGGTGTTTTTTGATGTATCAGAAGCATCTGGGGGCAAAAGAATTCCCTTTAAGAACTCAAGATATCGATTTTCTGGTACCGACACCCTACCACGGTAAAGACCACTCGGATTTTATCAGGCAATTAGAGGCTTTGGGTTTTATGGTCGAGTTTAAAAGAAGCGGCTCTTTATATCTTTGGAATGCCGAATTAAAGATTGAATTCATCACCACCGAGAAAGGCCGCGGCACAGATAAGGCTATAAAGATTAACAAGCTAGGCATCAATGCCATACCTTTGAGGTTTGTAGGTTTACTTTTGGAAAATCCTGTATCTATAGTTGACGAGGGAATCAAAATCCTGGTTCCCAATCCTGCTAATTTCTGTCTGCATAAGTTAATTATAGCTAGCCGCAGAAGAAAAATAGACAAGAGTCTCAAGGACATACAGCAAGCGATTTGCACTTCTGTAATTGTGGATGATCAAGAAATTAAAAAGCTGTTTAAATCACTGCCAAAGAAGTGGCGAGCTGCGATTATTCGGACGCTAGATAAAGCAAAAAGAGAACTGCCGTTGTTGGCTGGGGAGACAGAGAAACTTGAGCTTGCACTACAAAATGTTTTAAAATAGCTCTTGTAGTGTAATTACCGATTTGGGGCAGGCCCTCACCTTTTTAGTATTCAAGTGGTTTTAAAAGTGAGCTTTAAAGCCCGTTGAATGGATAAAAGGTGAGCGGCCTGCCCATTATAATAGTAGCTTGGTAATTCAAAAGGCAAAATTAAAAAGGCAAAAAGAATCCCTGTCTGCCGACAGGCAGGCAATTCAAAAGTCAAAAATTTTTTTGAATTTTGAATTGTTGTATTTTTGAATTTTGAATTTTTAATTTTGAATTTACTAGTAAGAAAATTACCATTTCAACCTACACGGTTTAATTGCTTTCTATAATCGAAATACTTGAAAAGATAGCCATTTAGCGCTACAATATGACTTGTTCCTACCAAATAAAATATGATGAAAATAACCAATAAATATTTATAGATAGCCAATCGCTTGCCTCCAGGCACGTCCCGAAACCATGTTGTTCTAGAATTACTTGGTGAGGGAGAGGAAAAACTGGAGGTTTTTTGATGTAGTTTGCTAGTATAAAATAGGGCCCTAGAGATTTATGTTAAATGAAATCCTGAGTTACAGAGAGATGTGTAATATTGAAAGTGTTCAGACCTTGCAAAGAGGCATGAACTTTAATATTAACCCACACTACTCAATAATTTTAATGTCAAGGCGTCCAAATGCGCCCTATCATGATAGGATCCTTGAAGATGGATTCACTCTTGAATATGAAGGACACGATGAAGCAAAAACCTCTCCTTCGATAAATCCGAAAGGCTTAGATCAGCCAAAATACACAAAAAATGGGACATTGACTCAGAATGGTTTATTTATAAAGGCAGTTGAAGAATACAAAAATAGAAAGAATTGCCCAGAATTAGTAAAGGTTTACGAGAAGATTCTTCCGGGAGTTTGGTCGCTTAAAGGAGTTTTTGATTTAATTGATTACAGATCTGAAAATGATGGAAGACGAAATGTTTTTATTTTTACTCTTAAACTATCCGAGCAGCAAGGTTTAACTAGTGAAATTTCTGAACCAGAGCATACTAGATTAATCCCTACTGAGGTAAAGAAGGAAGTTTGGAAACGAGATAATGGAAAATGTGCAAAATGTGGAGCTAACAAGAATTTGCATTTTGATCACGATTTGCCTTTTTCTTTAGGCGGAACAAGTTTAACAGCAAAAAATATTAAATTATTGTGCGCGCGTTGTAATTTAGCTAAATCCAATAAAATTGAATAATTGAAAACAGAAAGAGGTAGCAATGAGCGAAATAAGCATGATTATTGAGAAAATTAAGAAATTCCGCGATGAGAGAGACTGGATGCAATTTCACGACGCCAAAAATATGGCAGTTTCAATAATTCTCGAAGCTTCTGAACTTCTAGAACATTTTCAATGGAAGACTACCGAAGAGGTAGAGAAATATGCAAGGCAAAATCATGCAGCGATTAAAGACGAGATCGCTGATATTGCTTTATATCTTTTTGAATTAGCTGATAATCTCGGCATCGATTTAATAGCTGCAATGGATGAAAAGCTCAAAAAGAATGAAATGAAATATCCAGTCGAAAAAGCTAAAGGAAAACATACCAAATACAATAAGTTATGAGGCTCTACGAAGGAACTATTAAAGAATTCTCGAGAGATGTAATTCATAATCGCATTGCCGATATAATAAAAGATAATTTCCTTGCTTATTATAGAAGGAACCCTTCAGAACCGGAATACCGATCTTGGCAGCAATCACTTAATTTTCTAAATAATGCGCTTACGTATTCAAATTTATTCGATAACCAAATAATTGTTGAATATGAATTGCCTTATTCAACACGACGCATTGACGTGTTGGTATTTGGGAAGAACAATGTCGATAAAGATAGCGTTGTTTTAATGGAACTAAAGCAATGGTCCAATGAACATGTTTATGATTGTGAAAATGAAGGAAATATAATAATAGATTTTCACGGAAAAAAAGAAGTAGCACATCCTTGTTTACAAGTCGAAGGTTATCATTTTGATTTGCAAGATTTTCTATTAATTTTCAACGATGATGATCATATTAGTTTGAATTCATGTGCATACTGCCACAATTACTCTAAACAGAAAGAAAACATACTTTCTCTTCCTAAATTTCATAAATTCACTAAGACTTTTCCGCTTTTTCTTAAAGAAGACGTAAGAGAATTAGGGCTCTATTTGCAAGAGAGGCTAAAGAATAGCGATGGTTTAGAAGTCTTCAATCGTTTTTTGAATAGCCCTGTTCGACCTTCTAAAAGACTCTTGGATCATACTGGAGACATGATTCATAAGCAGCAAATATTCACGCTTATTGATGATCAGATCGCTGCATATAACGCGATTATCCATAAAGCCAAACAATTAAGCAAAACGAGTACTAAATCTGTAGTCATCGTTAAAGGTGGCCCGGGTACTGGAAAATCAGTAATTGCATTGGAAGTCATGGGAGAGCTCATGCGACAAGGAAAAGTTGTATATCATGCTACTGGTTCCTCGGCATTTACAAATACGCTAAGAAAAATTGTTGGTCGCAGGGCATCTAATTTATTTAAATTCTTTTTTAACTTCACGCAGCATAAGGAGAATGAAATTGACGTTCTAATATGTGATGAAGCCCATAGAATTAGATCAGATAGCAATGATTATGGGGTGCCTTCTAAGTTTCGCTCGAAGAACCCCCAAGTAGATGATCTTATAAGGCCAGCGAAGCTATCATTATTTTTTATAGATGAGTTTCAGATTGTTCGTCCTAAGGAGATTGGTAGTGTTGAATTGATAAAACGTTCTGCCGCTAAGTTTAGCGTAGAGGATAAAAATATAGCAGAGTTTGAGCTTCGGACTCAATTTCGATGTTCTGGTTCAGACGCATATTTACAATGGCTAGACAAGATTTTAGAGATTAGAGGTTCAGATATAGATGTTTTTGATGCAAAAATGGAATTTAAGATTTTTGAAAACCCTGGAGATTTAAAAATTGCAATCGATGCAAAAAATAGACACAAAGAAAATTCAGCAAGAATTGTTGCTGGTTTTTGTTGGGAATGGAGTGAACCGAATCCTGATGGCTCTTTGGTAAAAGACGTTCAAATAGGTGATTTCAAAATGCCCTGGGAGAAAAAGGATGAATTTTGGAAATGGGCAACTGATCCCAGCGGGATGGAACAAGTTGGCACAGTTTATACGGCTCAAGGTTTTGAATTTGACTATATTGGAGTTATTTTTGGAGATGATCTTGTTTGGCGTAAAGATAAAGGTTGGATTAGTATTCCCGGAAATTCTTTTGATAAACAAGTTTTGAGAGGAAATCAAAAGTTGACTGATCATCTTAAACATGTTTATAGAGTGTTGATGTCTCGTGCTCATAAGGGAGTTTATTTATATTGCATGGATAAAGAAACCGAGATGTTTTTCAGGTCTAAGATTGAAAGTAAAGAGGGCGCTTTGAAGTTCTCAGATATTATTAAAGAGGATACAAAACAGCCTAACGAACCACTGCCAACAGTTCCAGATAATCTGAAGTTCATAGATTATCTTCCTGTTTTATCGCTTGAAGCGGTTGCAACGTCATTCGGTAAAGAAACACACGTAGAGCAAGAGCCTATTGGCTGGTTCAAGGCAGATATTTCTAGAACTTTGAATAAAGATATGTTTGTTGCAAAAGTTGTGGGTAAGTCAATGGAATCAACTATTCCTGATGGTAGCTATTGCGTATTCCGTTTTGATAGAGGAGGGACCAGGAATGGATTGGTTGTTCTCGTAGAATGTCATTCAATTTCTGATCCTGAAACAACTAGGCAGTTTACAATAAAGCGATATAAAAGTGAAAAGGAATTCTTTCCCGATGGGACATGGAGACACAAGAAAATAATTCTTTCTCCCGACAATAAGGATTTTAAGGATATTGTTTTAGAAGATATTCCAGCCGTAGAATTTCGTGTTGTAGCGGAATTGGTAGCTGTTTTGCAATCTTAAAAAAAATAGCCCGCTTCGAATTTTTGGAAGGAGTGCATAATGAATGTAATAAAAGTAATAATTGAAAATTGGCCAAAAAAGGAATTATTAATTGAATGGTTTCCTCTGATTATTAGTTTATCAGCTCTCATAGTTTCACTAATCTTTAATTATATTATGTGGAAACAAACAATAAAAGAATTCGCGTTATCATATAGACCCTATGTTTACATTGTATCAATAACAAAAGAACCAGAAAATGTTCTGATACTTTGTAAAAATAGACCGGCGGAAATCGTTAAAGAAACGTCCACCTATTATGCTGTCACAGTAGATAACAAAGGGCAAAAGAAAGAAGTTCTCATATCTGCAAATGACAAAGCTTTAGAATCTACTGAAAAGTATGTTGTTTATCCAGATGATCGAGCTGCAGAAATATGGAAAATTGGGTTTGATTTTAGTAAAGAAATAGCAAAGCCAGAGACAAAAGAAATATTAAGAAAAGTACGCATAGAATATAAAGAGCTTTCATCCAAGAGGAAATATTTTTTTGAGGTCACATGGCGATTTAATAAGCAAACAGTAGATTGGGACGTATTAAAACAGATAGGGAATTAAGTAACCAGGGACGTTCCCCAAGTTAAGATGAGGGTGTCCCTTGGAAAATTCAAAAGGCAAAAGTAAAAATTCAAAAAAATTTCAAGTCAAAATTCAAAAAATTTTACATTTTTAATTGTACTCATTTTTAATTTTGCATTTTTAATTTTGAATTAAAGGATTAACTAGGGGCGTTACCCAAGTTGAGGTGAGGGCAGATGAAAAAAATAGCCTATATTATTTCTGTTTTGTTGATTTTTGCAGTCGCTGGAGCGTTCGCGGAGATGCCGGGAAAAGTGCCAAGCTTGGCACCATCAAAACAAAAGAGGTTGCAAAGTAGCGTTGCAAGTTCTATCCGGCAGAAGCAAGAACACCCCGGCGTGCCGGCAGTTCCGTTTAATCTGCGTGCGACTATCCGGGGCAGTAATCAGGTCGACCTTGCGTGGGGTTATAGTAGCTCAACGGAAGATGGCTTTGTGCTGGAGCGGCGCACAGATATGGAAGGCGAGTACAAAGTCGTCGCTGCCATTTCTCGGGGAAGTTTGCGCTACGAAGATCACCGGGTATATCCGAATACAAACTATCTGTATCGCGTGCGCGCATTTAATTGCGACGGGTACTCTGAAGCTAGCGGGGAAATCCAGGTTACTACGCCGCCAGATCTGTTACCGTCAGCACCGAATAACGTCAGTGCCCAGATCATCGAGGGAGTGACGAATGATGAGTGTAAAGGCCCTCATGTCCTGATACAGTGGTTTGACACTTCAAATAATGAAGACGGATTTAAAGTTGAACGCAAACGGGAAGGCGAGGAAATATTTAGCGAAATCGGCAGAGCCAAGACTAATGAAAAAGCCCTTATACCGTCCGGTTGCGCTGTTTGGGGGACATCTTATTATCGCGTCAAAGCATACAATAGCCACGGGGATTCAGAGGCCTCAAACATATGCTCTGCTGATAGATAGGGAATAGCTGATATCCGGGGACGTTGTCTTGATTTAGCAAGTCCCGACGTTCCTCCGACGTACGTCGGAGTCAGTCGGGATGCCGACCGAAATGTAATCGAGCGTCGGCATAGGGGATAGTAGGTAGACAGTAAGGATTGGGCGGCTTCGCCAGATTTAAACATACAGCGAAGCCGCCCAGTTTAAAAATCCCCTTGACATTACCAGCAAAATATGTTAACCTCTATGCTAGAGTTAACAGATGTTAACTATAATATGACGAGTTAACAAAGGTAACCTATGAAAAA
The DNA here is from genome assembly GCA_016867135.1 of Candidatus Omnitrophota bacterium. Classification (GTDB taxonomy): domain Bacteria; phylum Omnitrophota; class Gorgyraeia; order VGKH01; family VGKH01; genus VGKH01. Next base: position 909 of record VGKH01000028.1, on the reverse strand, counting down.
TAAAGAATTTATATCAATAGCCCAAGTAGCTAAATTATTAGGCATTAGCCGTATAGCTGTCTATAAGAAGGTAAAAAAAGGCCAGATAGAGGCTATCCGCGTGGGAAAGGCTTATGCAATTCCTGCTAGTAACCTTGGTAATATCCTGGCGACTAGTCTCACTGAAAAACAAAAAACTCAAATCGAGGAAGCCGTTGCCAAGACAGTAAGAGAATATGGTGAAACCTTAAAGCTTCTAGGCCGAGAATAGCGCATGAAGATTATTACTATTGCTGAAGTCGAATATATCGCCTTTCGTCTAGCAAAAGAAACAATGAGTTTTAATGAGCCAATTCCTGATTTTGCTACACGCTTTCCCAATATGTTAGAGAGTTGTTTGGCGGTTCCATTCCAGAAATTCGAAAGAAAATCATTGTATCCTGGTTTAAACGGAAAGGCCGCTATATTATTTTATCTTATGATTAAAAACCACCCATTTCAAAACGGCAATAAACGTATTGCTATGACAACATCGTTTGTTTTTCTTTATTTTAATAAAAAATGGATCAATGTAGATACTAAAGAGCTTTACAATTTTGCTATGTGGGTGGCCCAAAGCCCGGCAAAATCAAAGGATGAGACAGTTAAAGCGACCGAGAAATTTATTAAGTCAAACTTAGTGAGTTTGTAGGCAAACAGTACTCAGGTACCCAGTACCCAGGGACGTTGCCCAAGTTGAGATGAGAAAAAACAAGGACCGGTTCCCAATAAATAATTGAAGCTAAAGAAGTTTTAAGAGAACTGGTTAGGTTCAAGGATCTAATGCAACACTTTTATCTGTTATAATAGCTTTTATAGCAGAAGAAAGGAGTTGCTTATGATCTCGTACCAAAGGCTTAGTTTCATAGAACGAGAAGAAATCAGTCGTAA
>VGKH01000027.1 GCA_016867135.1 Candidatus Omnitrophota bacterium | reverse complement strand
TAATAGAATTACTAAAGTTGGAGCGAACATAAATTGTCTGTTTGAATTTACCCCTGACATCTCGGATGTCAAGGGTTTAATTCGACCATGCAATTTACGTCGCTTAGGCTTCCGTAAATTGCGGTCTCATTAAAGGAGGTAGTAATGGCAAAACAATTACAATTCGGCGAAGACGCGCGAAAATCCATACTTAAAGGCGTGGAGAAACTCGCCAGCGCAGTTAAGGTTACACTTGGCCCAAAGGGAAGAAATGTCGTTATAGATAAGAAATTCGGCTCGCCGACAATTACTAAAGACGGCGTTACTGTTGCCAAAGAAGTCGATTTAGAAGACATATACGAAAACATGGGAGCTCAACTAGTAAAAGAGGTCGCAGAAAAAACTTCTGATTTGGCCGGTGATGGAACAACCACAGCTACAATCTTGACTGAAGCCATATTTCGTGAAGGCCTAAAAAACGTAGCAGCCGGAGCAGACCCAATGGCCTTAAAACGCGGAATTGAAAAGGCCGTTGAAGAAGTTGTCAAAAATCTAAAGAGTATTTCCAAATCCATAAAAGATAAGAAAGAAGTGGCACAAGTTGCCTCAATTGCAGCAAACTGCGATACCGCAATCGGAGATTTAATTGCCGAGGCGATGGATAAAGTGGGAAAAGACGGAGTAATTACCGTTGAGGAAGCAAAATCCATAGAGACAACTCTTGAAGTTGTCGAAGGGATGCAATTTGACCAGGGTTACCTTTCTCCTTATTTTGTCACTGATGCCGACAGAATGGAATGCATACTTGACGATGCATATATCTTGATTTATGAAAAGAAAATTTCCAGCCTTAAAGATATCCTTCCATTATTAGAAAAAATTGCTAAAACCGGAAGACCTTTGCTGATAATCGCTGAAGATATTGAAGGCGAAGCCTTGGCAACTTTGGTTGTCAATAAAATCAGAGGTACATTAACTTGTAGTGCAGTGAAGGCACCTGGTTATGGCGACAGACGCAAGGCCATGCTTGATGACATAGCAGTTATAAGCGGTGGAAAAGCCATAACCGAAGAACTTGGTATTAAACTTGACAGCATTGACCTTGAAGACCTAGGTAGAGCTAAAAGAGTAAAGATTGATAAAGAAAATACCACCATAGTTGAAGGTGCGGGAAAAACTGCCGCGATAAATGGTAGGATTGCCCAAATCAGAAAAGAAATTGAAAAATCAGATTCAGATTATGACAAAGAAAAACTGCAAGAAAGATTAGCAAAGTTAGCTGGTGGCGTTGCCGTAATTAATGTGGGTGCCGCAACCGAAACCGAAATGAAAGAAAAGAAAGCAAGGGTTGAAGACGCGCTTCACGCTACACGAGCAGCAGTGGAGGAAGGCATTGTTCCTGGCGGCGGCGTAGCGTTGATTCGTACGGTTTCAGTCTTAGACAACCTAAAACTTAAAAACGAAGACGAACAAACTGGAGCGAATATTATCAAGCATGCGATGGGTGAGCCAATAAGACAGCTAGCGATCAATGCAGGATTATCCGGCGAAGTTGTCTTGGAAGAAGTTAAAAAGAGGGCAAAAGACAACATCGGATACGATGTCAATCAAGAAGAATACGTAGATATGATTAAGGCGGGAGTTATTGACCCTACAAAAGTCTCCAGAACCGCTTTGCAGAATGCTGCCAGCATTGCAGCATTACTACTTACAACCGAAGCATTAATTGCAGAGAAGCCTGAAGAAAATAAACCTGCAATGCCACCGATGCCTCCAGGCGGCGGATACGGTGGAGGAATGTATTAGAAATTAAAGCCACAACTTTTTATACAGCATTAAATTACACTAAAAAAATAGATGGCTCTTTGCGCGCTTTTTAAAGCGCGCAAAGAGCCATTTTTTTAATTGACAACGCAGGGTTTTATCTATAGAATAGAAAATCTAAGTGAAGCCATAACTTAGCGAGTGTTAACGAAGCTAAGTTATGCGGCTGAACTTACCCTTGACATCTTTGATGTCAAGGGTCAAATTCGCACTTATAAGTTACGTCGTCATACCTCCGGAACTTATGTGCTCATTCGAGAAAGGAAATAATCATGGGAGAGTGGATTGGAATTAAGCGCACGGCAAGGCGCTGTTATGGCTTTGATGAGATAGCCCTGGTTCCTGGACGAGTAACGATAAATCCTAACGAAGTAGATACGTCCTGGGAGATGGCGGGAGAGAAGTTCCGCGTCCCTATAATTGCCGCGGCTATGGATGGCGTAGTGGATGTAAAATTCGCCATTGAGATGGGCCGCCTCGGAGGTTTGGGAGTACTGAACCTTGACGGGGTCCAAACTCGTTACGACGACCCAGAAAAAGTGCTAAACGAAGTTGCCAAGGCCTCGCCAGAAGAAGCAACCAAGCTAGTCCAGAGTGTTTATCTAAAACCCGTTAAAGAAAATCTAATTGCCAAAAGAATCAGAGAAATAAAATCCAAAAAGGCCCCTGCAATTGTCAGCTGTATCCCCCAACATGCGGAAAAATATGCCAAGATATCCAAAGATGCCGGCTGCGACTTCTTCGTGATTCAATCCACCGTAACTTCTGCAAAACACATATCAAAAGAATATAGGGCGCTGGATTTATATAAATTCTGCAAATCCGCTAAGATGCCAGTCATTATCGGCAACAGCGTAACTTATGATGTAGCTCTCGGCCTTATGGATACTGGCGCAGCAGGATTATTAATCGGCATAGGTCCTGGCGCTGCCTGTACCACCAGAGGCGTCCTGGGAATCGGCGTCCCGCAAGTTACTGCTACCGTCGATGCTGCCGCAGCCAGAGATTTTTATTACAAGAAAAAAAGAAGATACGTCTCCATAATTACCGACGGAGGAATGCAATCTGGCGGTGATATCTGCAAGGCCTTTGCCTGTGGAGCAGATGCGGTAATGGTCGGTTCTGCCTTTGCCAGGGCTTTTGAAGCGCCAGGAAAAGGTTATCATTGGGGCATGGCAACGCCTCACGTTAATCTACCGCGGGGCACAAGAATAAAGGTCGGCACAACCGGAACCCTAGAAGAAATATTATTCGGACCAGCCAGAGTTGATGACGGTTCGCAAAATTTAATGGGGGCGCTTGCTACATCGCTTGGTTCTTTAGGCGCAAAAAATATAAAAGAAATGCACAAAGTAGAAATAATTATCGCGCCCTCTATAAAAACCGAAGGCAAACTTTTGCAAACCTTCCAAAGAGTAGGAATGGGAAAATGAGAAGAAAAAATTTTATTTTGATTTTAGACTTTGGTTCACAATATACTCAGCTTATCGCTCGCCGTGTTAGGGAAATGAAGGTTTTTAGCCAAATTGTTCCCCATAATATCCCCGCAACTGAAATAGACAAACTAGCCCCAAAAGGGTTAATTCTATCAGGGGGGCCTGCGAGCGTTTATGATAAAAGCAGCCCAGATTTGGCAAAAAACATTTTTAAATTAGGCATTCCTATACTGGGAATATGCTATGGCATGCAGATCATCGCTGAGAGTTTAGGGGGAAAGGTAAAATTTGCCACAGAACGAGAATTTGGCAGCACAGAACTTTTTATTGATAGCCACAAAGATCTTTTTGATAGCCTACCTTCAAATCTGACTTGTTGGATGAGCCACGGTGACCAAATCAAGAAGCTTCCTCAAGGTTTCGTCACAATAGCGCATACGCTAAATACTCCAATCGCTGCAATAGGAAACAGACATAAAAAGATTTTTGGCGTACAATTCCATCCGGAAGTCGAACATACACAAAGAGGAAATCAGATTTTAAACAACTTTATCTTTAAAATTTGCGGGTGTTTCCCAAGGTGGACCATGGATTCATTTATCGATGAATCTATCAATAAGATAAAAGAAACTGTGGGAAATAAAAATGTTATCTGTGGATTAAGCGGAGGAGTAGACTCTTCCGTTACCGCCGTTTTAATACATAAAGCGATTAAAAATCAGCTTAAATGCATCTTTATTGATAACGGTTTATTGAGAAAAGACGAGCCTGAACAGGTAAAAAGGACTTTCCGCAGCCAGTTTCATATAAGCTTAAAATATGTCAACGCTACCAAAAGATTCTTAGAGAAACTTAAAGGCGTCCTTGATCCTGAACAGAAAAGAAAGATTATCGGCCATGAATTCATAAGAGTTTTTGAAAAAGAGGCATTGGGAATAAAAAAAGTAAAGTTTTTTGCGCAAGGCACGCTTTATCCGGATGTCATAGAATCCGTATCGGCAACCGGCGCTCCTTCCGCAAGAATAAAAACCCATCACAATGTGGGTGGCTTACCTAAAGATTTGAAATTTCAGTTGATTGAACCATTAAGAGACCTCTTTAAAGATGAAGTAAGGGCTATAGGAAAACAGCTCGGCATGCCCGATCATATTCTTTATAGGCAGCCTTTCCCGGGACCGGGACTGGCAATCAGAATCATCGGGGAAGCAACCAAAGAACGCCTTGAAGTATTAAGAAACGCTGATGAAATTGTAATGGATGAAATCAAAAAGGTGAATCTTTATCATTCTGTATGGCAGTCGTTCGCAATTTTGCTGCCGATAAAAACTGTGGGGGTAATGGGGGATAAGCGTTCTTATGAGAATGTTATCGCTTTCCGCTGTGTTACTAGCAAAGACGGAATGACAGCGGATTGGGTAAAGTTACCTCCAGAGCTTCTTGAAAAGATTTCCAACCGAATAATAAACGAAGTCAAAGGCATAAACCGAGTCGTCTACGATATTAGTTCCAAACCACCCGCAACAATTGAATGGGAATAATATAGTTAAGTAGCCAAATTCTCCAAACATGTTGATATCTCATGCTGATTTTGTCCATCTACATGTCCACACCCAATACAGTCTTCTAGACGGGGCCTGCCGCATAGACGAACTGCTAAAACTAGCTAATCACTTCAAATATCCGGCCTTGGCAATCACCGACCATGGCAACATGTTCGGCGCGATTGAATTCTATACTGAAGCCCTCAATACAGGAATCAAGCCTATCATCGGGGTTGAAACCTATATTGCTCCCAGAAGCAGATTCGAAAAATCTTATAAAACAAACCAAGAATCAGCCGGACACCTTGTGTTGCTTGCCAAAGATGAGGATGGATACAAGAATCTCATGAAACTGGTAAGTATCGGGTATCTGGAAGGATTTTATTACCGCCCGCGCATCGATAAGGAGATACTGGCGCAGCATTCAAAAGGGCTGATTGGCTTAACTTCGTGCCTGCACGGAGAAATACCTACGCTACTTGAGAACAACCAGTTCAAAGAGGCCTTAAAAGTTGCCGATGATTATAAACAAATTTTTGGTAAAGATAACTTTTATTTGGAGCTTCAGGAAAATGGCATCCCTGAACAAAAGAAGGTAAACCAAGGCCTTCTAACTATCTCTAGTGAATTGGATATCCCGCCTGTTGCCACAAACGATGTCCATTATTTGTCCAAAGATAGAGCCAGGGCCCACGAGGCACTCCTTTGCATACAAACCCAAACAACCTTAGATGACCCCAACAGAATGCGCATGCAGACAGATGAATTTTATTTAAAAAGCCCGGAGGAAATGAAAAAAGCATTTTCATATGCTCCGGAAGCCCTAGCTAACACAATCAAGATCGCCGAGAAATGCAATCTTGAGCTGGATTTTAGCAAGATACACCTGCCGAATTATCATCCGCCCGAAGGCAAATCTAAAGATGAATTTTTAATTCAACTCTGCCAGGAAGGCTTAAAAAGGCGATTTCCACAACCAACAAAAGAAGTAACTGCAAGGCTTGAAACAGAATTAACCACTATAAAAAAACTTGGCTTTACTAGTTACTTCCTTATCGTTTGGGATTTTATTCATTATGCAAAACAAAATAATATCCCCGTTGGTCCCGGAAGAGGAAGCGCTGCCGGCAGTCTTGTAAGTTACCTTTTGGGAGTAACCGATATCGATCCTTTAAAGTATGGTTTATTTTTCGAGAGATTTCTTAATCTAGAAAGAATAGGGCTTCCGGATATCGATATAGATTTTTGTTTCGAACGCCGGCCAGAAGTAATAAATTATGTAATTGATAAATTTGGCAAAGAGAACGTTGCGCAAATAATCACTTTCGGAACCATGCAGGCCCGCGCAGTTATAAGGGACGTGGGAAGAGTAATGAATGTCGCCTACGCGGAAGTTGATAGAATCGCAAAACTCGTTCCGCCAGACCCGCATATACATCTTGCCGACGCGCTGAAAGCTGAGCCAGAATTAAATAATTTGTACAAGAACGACACGAAAGCAAAAGAAATCTTTGATATAGCGTTGTCTTTGGAAGGCCTCACTAGACACGCTTCTATTCACGCAGCGGGAGTTGTCATTTCTGACTTACCGCTTAACAACTATTTACCGCTTTTTAAAACTGGGGATGACCAGATAACAACCGGTTATTCCATGAACTCATTATCCAAAATCGGTCTTTTAAAAATGGACTTTTTGGGATTAAGGACATTAACAGTAATCAGTCATGCCCTTGAAATAATAAAAGAAAGGCACAATAAAACTATAAATATTGAAGAGATACCTCTAGACGATAAAAAGACCTTTGATTTATTGGGAAGCTCCCAGACTATGGGTATTTTTCAGTTAGAAAGCACAGGGATGAGGGATCTACTAAAAAAACTTCAACCCTCAAAAATCGAAGACCTCATCGCTCTTTTGGCGCTGTATCGACCAGGCCCGATCGGAAGTGGGATGCTTGATGACTTTATGCGCAGAAAAAGAGGAGAAGTTTCCATTTCTTACGACCATCCAAGCCTTGAGCCCATATTAAAAGAAACTTATGGAATTATCGTTTTTCAGGAACAGGTAATGCAAATCGCGTCGCAGCTCGCGGGTTTCAACCTTACTCAAGCCGATCATTTAAGAAGGGCAATGAGCAAGAAAATCCCAGAAGTAATGGAGCAACAGCGCAAAGTATTCTCTGATGGCTGTATTAAGAAAGGCCTTTCTAAGAATCTTGCCAACCGTATATTTGAGCTTATCGAATATTTTTCTGGTTATGGGTTTAACAAAAGCCATTCTGCTGCTTATGCAATGATTTCCTATCGAACAGCATATCTAAAAGCAAATTATCCCGTGGAATTTATGGCGGCATTGCTCACAAGCGAAAAAGATAACACCGATAAAGTAGTAGAATATGTTAACGAGTCAAATCGAATGGGGATGAAAATTATGCCCCCAAACATAAATGAAAGCTATGCCCAATTCAAGGTAATGGATGATAAAACAATCTCTTTTGGCCTCCTGGCAGTAAAAAATGTCGGTATGACCGCCATTGATTCGATTGTCGAAATCCGTAAGAATGGTAAATTTGTTTCTCTGTTTGACTTTTGCGAGCGGGTAGATTTGCGGTTAGCCAATAGAAAAGTTATAGAAAGCTTGATTAAATGCGGCGCATTTGACTCTTTTGGAGCTCACAGATCGCAACTAATGGCAATTCTGGATAGGGCCATAGAACTTGGAAGCAGGACTCAAAAAGAAAAATCCAAGGGCCAATTTTCATTCTTTGAAACTGGACAGGAATTTAACGGTTTTAAACGGAATCTTGAAGAGTTACCCAATATTAAAGAATGGCCTGAATCACAAATACTTACTTTTGAAAAAGACATGCTTGGCTTCTATGTAACGGGTCATCCTTTAGCGCGCTATGAAACCCAGCTAAAGAAATTCAGTACTTTTACTACCGATCATTTATCGCAATGCTATGAGGGACAAGAAGTAAAGATCGCAGGCATGATTATAAAGCTTAAGCATACTACAACAAGGAGGACTGGTGAGAAAATGGCTATTCTTAAGCTTGAGGATCTCCAAGGGGCCATAGAGGTGCTGGTTTTCCCAAACACTTTCAGATTGGTTGAAAAATATCTCAAACCAAACATGGTTTTAATAATAAAAGGAAGGGTTACTCTTAAAGAAGACACGCCTAAGCTCATTGCAAGTGAAGCTTCCTTCATTGATGATGCTTATAAGTCTATATCTGCCATTAATATAGAGCTTTCCACCGTCCATAATAAGATTTTAATGACGTTAAAGGATAAACTTTCTGCTTGCCCTGGCAAAGTGCCTGTTTATTTACACGTTGCAGATACCCAAAGTTCAAAAAAGGTCCAAATATTAGTGGGCGATGAATTTTTTGTTGAACCAAACGAGACTTTAATCAACGATTTAGCTGATATTCTGGGCAAAGAAAAGTTTTCCTTGACATTGTAAGTTTTTGCTGTTATTCTACTTATAATCAAGGAGGTAATTAATGACAAAAAAAGATATTGTCTTAAAAATTTCGGATGAAACTGGCATAAAACAGATAGATGTAAAGAAAGTTGTCCAAAAAACCTTCGATGCTATCGTGGACAGCTTGGTGCAATTCAATAAAGTTGAATTGCGCAACTTTGGAGTATTCAAGATAAAAGAGAGACGTGCCAGAACCGGAAGAAACCCTCGTACAGGCGACGTTGTCCCCGTGCCTCCTCGCAAAGTCGTTGTTTTCAAGCCTGGACTTGAGATGAAAAAGAAAATTAAATAGGATAGCTCCTATCTCTTTTTCAGATTTTAAGTTACAAGAAATCGGCATGATCCATTAAAACGCAAGGGCGGAGGATAAACTCTCCGCCCTTAAGATTAAAATTATTAAATATATGAAATTCCTGGCTCCCAGAGGCACAAAAGATATACTACCAAAAGAGGCAAGCTTCTATCAAGAACTGGAACAAGCATCACGCCAGATATTTTTTAACTATAATTATAAAGAATTCCGCACGCCTATTTTTGAAGATATCAAATTGTTCCAGAGAACGCTAGGTCAAACTACTGATGTCGTCCAAAAACAGTTACTTACACTCAAAAACGAAGGCGAAGATGAATTTGCCTTAAGGCCAGAAGCAACCGCCTCTATTGTGCGGGCATATATTGAACATGATCTACATCTAAAAGAGGGATTTAGCAAATACTTCTATGTCGGTCCGATGTTTAGAGGGGAACGCCCCCAGAAGGGCAGATTAAGAGAATTTCACCACATTGGAGCAGAAGCCATAGGCTCATTGAATCCTTACCTAGACGCAGAAATGATATCTCTAGCGGTTAAGCTTATCGAGAGTTTTGGCATAGAAGGATATACGCTCAACATAAATAATTTAGGCTGCTCCAAAGATAAAGAAAATTGGTCTAAGCTTTTGAGGGCGGCTTTGAAAGATAAAATCGATAATTTCTGCGGCTTGTGCCAAGACCGTTTCCAACGCAATGTCTTTAGAATACTAGATTGCAAAAATGAAGTTTGCAAGGAAGCATTAAAAAAGATATCTTTAAAAGAAAATCATATTTGTTCAAGTTGCCAGGATCATTTTGCAACTGTTCAAGAAGCTTTAAAGAACCTGAAAATTAATTTCAAAGTTTCGCCTTTTCTGGTAAGAGGCCTTGATTATTACACCCGTACGGTGTTTGAGATTACTCATGGCTCTCTTGGCAGCCAAGACGCCTTAGGCGCAGGCGGCCGCTACGATAATTTAATCAGCCAACTCGGTGGTCCAGATTTAAGCGCGGTCGGCTTTGCCCTAGGAGTCGAAAGGATGTTCTTAGCGAATAAAAAAATAAAAGAAACCAAAGATTCTATCAACGCCTATTTTATTACCTTAGATAAAGAAGCATCAAAAAAAGGTTTTCTACTCTTAAATAACTTACGCAATGAGAATATCTCCTGCGATATGAATTACGAAGAGGCTTCTTTAAAAAGCCAGATGCGTTCGGCGAATAAGTCGGGTGCAAAATTCGTGGTTATAATCGGTGAAGATGAGTTAAAAAACGATTCCGTCACGCTTAAGGATATGTCTTCGGGTAACCAGGAAAAAATAAAAACCAACCAACTTCTTAACGAATTAAAAAATAAACTATGAAACGCTCACATACTTGCGGACAACTCACTGAACATGATATAGATAAAGAAGTCAGCCTGTGCGGCTGGGTATTTAGAAGGAGAGACCACGGCAAACTTATTTTTATTGATATAAGGGACCGCTATGGTTTGACTCAAGTTGTTTTTCATCCTAAAGACAATGCCGAGGCACATAAAGTGGCTCAGGAGCTTAGAAGCGAATTTGTAATCCTGGTAAAAGGAAAAGTCGGCAGGCGTCCTAAGGGAACAGAAAATCCAAAATTGGCTACCGGAATGGTTGAAGTTGCTGCGAATTATCTGCAGATTCTAAATCCTGCGGAAGCGTTACCCTTTGAAATAGACGATACCACCATTGAAGTATCAGAAGAGACAAGGCTTCCTTACAGATATTTAGACCTGAGAAGACCCCAACTCCAAAATAATTTGATTCTAAGGCATAAATTGTGCAAGGTTATCCGTGATTTTCTTGATGCCGAAGGATTTATAGAGGTCGAAACTCCGATTTTGACCAAATCTACTCCTGAGGGGGCTAGGGATTATCTGGTACCTTCCAGATTAAACCCCGGACATTTTTACGCCTTACCTCAATCCCCGCAATTATTCAAACAGATTCTTATGGTTTCTGGATTAGATAAATATTTTCAAATAGCAAAATGTTTCCGCGATGAGGATCTGCGCGCTGACAGACAACCTGAGTTTACGCAACTTGATTTAGAAATGTCTTTTGTTGACGATGAAGATATATACTTAATAATGGAAAGGCTGTTCCAGGCAATATTTAAACAGGTAATAAACGAGGATATCAAAATTCCTTTCCCGAGGATTTCTCATAAAGAAGCCAAAGAAAAATATAATACCGATAAGCCTCATTTGGACAAAAAGGAAAGATTTAGTTTTTGCTGGGTTGTCGATTTTCCGCTTTTTAATTTTAACAAAGAAGAGAAACGGTGGGAAAGCGAACATCATCCCTTCACTTCACCACGGGAAGAAGATTTAGATTTGCTTAACACTAAAGAACTTGATAAAATAAGAGCCAGATCTTACGATCTCGTGCTTAACGGTACTGAAATCGCCAGTGGTTCAATAAGAATTCATAAAAATGATGTGCAACAAAGAATATTTGATATAATAGGTCTATCAAAAGAAGAGGCTGAAGAAAGGTTTGGTTTTCTTTTGAAAGCATTTAAATTCGGTGCTCCGCCTCATGGCGGAATCGCATTCGGTTTAGATAGATTGATGTCAATTTTGGTTGGCACTGATTCAATTAGGGAGGTAATTGCTTTTCCAAAGACACAAAAGGCATATTGCCCTTTAACTGAAGCTCCGTCATCAGTAAAAAAAGAGCAGTTAAAAGAATTGGGAATTAGCATAATAAAAAAGGAGGTAAAGGATGTCTAGATATAGAGCAAGCTTTTTAATAATTACGTTAATATCTATTTTTGTAATTTGTGGATGCGCCGTTAGAACTTATAAAGTAACAAAACCAAGAGTTGATCAAGAAGTATCAGGAAACAGAGGTTATTTATCCGGATCGACTTCCACCGAAGCAGTGCAGCCTAAATCTACTACGCGAGACACATACGTTACCGAGATCGAATTCGGTAATCCAGCTAAATTCAAGAAAATGTCACAGCCACGGTCCTCAGAAGAAACAATCGTTACTACAGAAAAACCTATTATGGAAGAAGATTTTTTAGCCGAAGAGGATGAAGTCATCCAAGAAACGCCAACTTTCAAAACTTACAAAGTTGCAAGCGGAGATACTCTCCAAAAGATCTCTAAACAATTCTATGGCACATATAAGAAATGGCAGAAGATTTACGACGCCAACAGAGACAAGCTTACGAATCCTAATAGAATCAAACCGGGAATAACGCTTAACATACCCGAATAGAGCTTGCGACTTGAAAAAAATAATTACAATTAATAGCACAGATGAATTACAGACGGTGGTCGGACAGTTCGACGAAAACCTTAAGCTCATTGAAGAAAATTGTAATGTCAAGATTGTCACCAACTCGAAAGGGCTAAAGCTCACCGGAAACAAACGCGGCCTTGAAAAAGCAAATCAACTACTAAATCAATTATTAGAAATGGCTAAAAGCAAAAAAGAAATCAAAAAACAAGATATACGTTATCTCATAAAAAAACCTCAATCAGCTCTTAAAGAAGGGGTTGATCTTCTGCAATTTTCTGAAGAGAAGTTAGGCGTTTCTCAGCAGAAAAAGAGCATTACTCCTAAAACTAAAGGTCAATTTTCTTATATTGAAGCGATTAGAAAATATGATATTGTCTTTGGGGTTGGGCCCGCGGGAACAGGAAAAACTTATCTTGCTATGGCAATGGCGGTCTCTGCTTTAAAAAGTGGAGAGGTAAGACGCATTATTTTGACCCGGCCGGCAATTGAAGCCGGAGAAAGCCTGGGTTTCCTACCAGGCGATATGTATGAAAAAATCTCTCCATATCTTCGTCCGCTTTATGACGCTCTATACGATATGATGGAAGCAGAAAGAATAGAAAAGTATATTGAAATGGGAATAATAGAAGTTGCGCCGCTTGCATATATGCGCGGACGGACCCTAAACGATGCCTTTATCGTACTTGATGAAGCCCAGAATTGCACAACTGAACAGATGAAAATGTTTCTAACCAGATTGGGTTTTGACTCAAAAACTGTTATTACCGGAGATATCACTCAAAGCGACTTGCCCGGAGGTAAGCCTTTGGGACTTTTACAGGCAATTGATATTCTGAAAGAAGTAAAGGGAATAAAGTTCATATTTTTAACCGGAGATGATGTAGTCAGGCATGAGCTTGTCCAACAAATTATCCAAGCTTACGCTAAATTTGTACAAAATGAAAAATAAATCCCTAATCTTAAATATCATTTTATCTTTTCTAGCCACGCTCCTGGCGTTTTTTGTTACATGGATTTCTGGTTTTAACCTGGTTATCCCCATACTATTATTCTCTTTATTCAGCTTCCTGTCTTTTTATCTTAAAAAACATGATCGAACCTTCTACCTAAAAATTGGGTTGCTGCTAGCCATAATAATCGTATCTGCGAAAGCTATCGTAAGCTACTCATCTCTATCCTATTACTTTATACCTGTGGTTGCAATCAGCATGGCTACAGTTATACTTTTCGATGATTTGGTGCTGGGTTTTGCTATCGCGGCAGTCTCAAGCATGCTTGTTGGTATCATTGCTAATTTTAATTTGACGATAAGCTTAATATTCTTTGTTGGCGGGATTGTGGGAATCCTATCTGTTTGGCGAGCCAGAAGAAGAAGCCAGATTATCTTGGCCGGCGTATATGTAGGCGTAGTGCAGCTTTTCTGTTTTCTTCTGATTTTTCTAAAGTTTTTTTCATTAGATCAGTTCTTAAAAAATTACGCAATACCGGTTTTAAGCGGAGGGATTGTTTCTTCGTTTATTGTAATCGGTAGCCTGCCGATATTTGAATATCTCTTTAAGGTAACAACAAACATCAGCCTGCTTGAGCTTTCTGATTTTAATCATCCACTTTTAAGAAAAATGATTTTAGAGGCCCCTGGCACTTACCAACACAGCCTTCTGGTAGGAAATTTGGCCGAGGCAGCATCGGAAGCTGTCGGAGCTAACTCTCTTTTGGCCAGGGTAGGAGCATATTATCATGATATAGGTAAAATTGAAAAGGCAGAATATTTTAGCGAAAACCAAATTCACTTCCAGAGCAAACACGACAAGCTCCAGCCCACTATGAGCAGACTAATTATTACTAACCATATTAAAGAAGGGGGAGAGCTCGCAAAAAAATATAGATTGAACCCGATGATTATTGACTTCATAACCCAGCATCATGGTACTAGCATGATCTATTATTTCTACCGCAAGGCAATGCAAGGAGCAAATGAAAACAATCAATCGCAGGAAGAAGTTTTCCGCTACCCTGGCCCTAAACCTCAAAGAAAAGAAATTGCGATTGTGCTTTTAGCAGACGCTGTAGAAGCTGCCTCGAGAACCTTATCTGAACCCACCGCAGAAAGACTGGAAGAAATAGTTAAGAAAATAATTAACAATAAATTCATTGATGGGCAACTGGACGAATGTGACTTGACTTTAAAAGACTTGGAGATTATCGGTAACGTTTTTTTGCGTATTTTAAGCGCCATATACCATCCCAGGGTAAGATACCCTGAAGAAAAATATGAAACTACGAATAATAAATCTGCAAAACAAAATTCCCATACCGAACAAGAAGATTCAGGGCAAGACAAAAAAGATTCTCAAACTACTGAATAAGGTAGCTGTCAATCTTTCTGTTGTTTTTGTAAACGACAATTTCATAAAAAAACTCAATAAAGAATTTCTGCGCAAAAATCAACCCACCGATGTTATGGCTTTTGACCTCAAGGAGACTAAATACCCAATAAATTCAATAATCGGGGAAATAGTCATATCCACTGAAACAGCCATAAGAAATTCACGAATTTATAAAACAAATCAATCTGAAGAGTTGTTGCTTTATATCATACACGGAGTACTGCATCTTTGCGGTTTTGATGATCGCACAAAAGAGCAAATAAAACGAATGCGTAATCAAGAACAATATATTCTAAAGAAAATAACTTAAAATGGTAACGAAAGCCGAAGGCATTCTATTAAAAAGGACTAACTTCAGAGAGACCAGCCTTTTGGTTAGTTTTTTCACCAAAGAATTCGGGAAAATTAGCGGGATTATAAAAGGAGTAAGAAAAGACCCTAAAAAAATTGCGAGTAACTTAAGCCTATGCTCGCTTAATGACATTCATTTTTATAGAAGCAGAAATTCTGATATAGATTTGATAAGCCAGTGCGATTTAAGAAAAGATTATAGTTTCATAGCTAAAGATATAAGAAAACTTGCTTTGGCAAGTTACGTCTTGGAATTTACCGATACGGTTATGCCCTTACACGATAAAAACTCCAAGATTTTTGATTTACTGCTTGATTGCTTAAACAGTATTGAATCTACCGACCCAGAAAAAATCCTTTACCTGTTTCAGATAAAAACATTGACCTTGTCCGGTTTTAAGCCTCATCTAGATACTTGCATATCTTGCGGAGAAGAACTAAAACAAGAAGCAAATTTTAGTATTTATTTAGGGGGGCTAGTTTGCCAGAAATGTAAAGCCAAGGACAGAAATTCTGCCTCTGTGTTAAAAGGCACAATCAATTCAATCATATTTC
>VGKH01000026.1 GCA_016867135.1 Candidatus Omnitrophota bacterium | reverse complement strand
ATAATATCTCCCGACAATATTAAATAAAATAATGGGCCGTTAGCTCAATTGGTAGAGCATCAGACTCTTAATCTGGGGGTTGATGGTTCGATTCCATCACGGCTCACCATTCTTTATGAAAGACTACGAGTTAATTGAGCATACCGCTGATCTCGGCGTTAGGGTTTCCGGCAGCGACTTAAAACAGGTTTTTGTTAATGTTGCCAAAGCCATGTTCGATATCATCGCCGAGCCCTGCAAAGCTTGTAATTCACTAAAATTAAATAAATTTGAAATAAGAATAGAAGGCGAAGACCAACACGAGCTTTTTATTGGTTGGTTAAACGAATTACTTTCTTTATCCGAGGCCAAAGAAACAATCTTTGAACAATTTCAAATCAATAAGTTAACGCAAAAGCAGCTGGAAGCGGTTGCTTGCGGGTACCCTAGAGAAAATTATCGGATTAAAACGGAAATGAAGGCTGCTACTTACCACCAGTTAAAGATACAGGAGATAGATTCTCATTGGCAGGCGGAGGTTATTTTTGATGTCTAGTGAAGACACAACTTATGGAGCGATAGCGAACATAAGTTGTCTGTCTGAACTAGACCCAGCACTAATTTTATGTATTTTGTTTACTCATTAGAGAATAAATTAACTAATGAATTGTATTACGGCTATACGAATAATCTAGAACGCCGCTTAAAAGAACACAATATTAAAAATGAATATAAACTAATTTGTTACGAAGCCTATATTTCAGAAACCGACGCAAGAGATAGGGAGAGAAAACTAAAGAATTACGGTCAAGCTAGGACGCATCTTAAGAATAGATTAAGAAATTCTTTAAACTTGTAAAATTAGTGCTGGGTTCAATTCCGACGTATAATTTACGTCGTCTTTCGACTCCGTAAATTATGTCGTCATTGAAGGTGATTTTCGATGTCTGATTTGTGGCAAGGCCCTTTAGAAAAGATTGATGAATATCGATTTCGTATTCCTAAGAGCCATAAACCCGGGATGAAGGTTCCGGGTTTAATTTATGCCGATGAGAAATTGCTTAAAGATATCCGCAATGATAAAGCTGCAGAGCAGGTAGCCAATGTCGCATTTTTACCGGGCATCGTGGGATATTCATTGGCTATGCCGGATATCCATTGGGGTTATGGTTTCTGTATTGGAGGCGTTGCCGCAACTGATCCGGATAATGGCGGAGTTGTATCGCCTGCCGGCGTCGGCTATGATATAAATTGCGGCGTAAGATTATTGAAGACCAATTTTCAGCTCGAAGAAATTAAAGATAAAATCAAAGATTTAGTTTATGTTTTATTTAACGATGTTCCTTCGGGAGTTGGCTCAAAAGGTGATATTCGTGTAAGCGAACGAGAAGAAAGAGAAATCTTGGTTAAAGGCTCCAAATGGGCGGTTGAGAAAGGCTACGGCGTAAAAGAAGACTTGGAAGCTACCGAGGATTACGGCGCAATACAAGGAGCAGATCCCAATGCGGTATCTTCTCGAGCTTACGAACGCGGCAAGGCGCAATCAGGAACCCTCGGCTCAGGGAATCATTTTCTAGAGATTCAAGTTATTGATCAACTTTATGATGCCAAGCTCTGTGATTATTTCGGGCTAACGCTTGGTCAGGTTACAATAATGATACATTCCGGTTCTCGGGGCTTGGGTTATCAGGTTTGCGATGAATATGTAAAAAGCATGATTCATTGTTTAACCAAATATAATATCAATGTTCCAGATAGGCAGCTTGCCTGTGCTCCGATAAATTCCCAAGAGGCCCAAAGCTATATCGGGGCAATGAAATGCGCGGCAAATTATGCCTGGGCAAATCGCCAGTGCCTGATGTATTTGACACGTAAAGCTTTCGAGAAGGTTTTTAAAAGAAGCTGGCAGGATATGGGTATGGCTTTGATTTATGATGTGGCCCATAATATTGCCAAGCTTGAAAAGCATAAAGTTGACGGCAAGGAAAAAACTCTTTGCGTGCATAGAAAAGGCGCGACCCGTGCGTTTCCTCCGGGGCATCCGGATTTGCCGGCAAGGTTTCAGAAAACCGGACAACCGGTTATCATCCCCGGAGATATGGGAAGGAATTCCTATCTTCTCATCGGGACAGAAAAGGCAGCCGAGACATTTTATTCGACCTGCCATGGTGCAGGCAGGTTAAAATCCCGTACCGAGGCTACAAAGACTATAAATGTGGGTGCGCTTTTAAAAGAATTAGAATCTAAAGGAATTTTTGTCAAAGCCTCCGGACATGGTACAATAGCTGAGGAGGCCCCCAGCGCTTATAAAGATGTTAATGATGTGGTGGATGTGGTGCATAATGCCGGAATTTCTAAAAGGGTTTGTAGGATGCGTCCGTTAGGAGTGGTAAAAGGATAAATGAAGATTTTTATTGGAGTTTTAATCGGTGCGGTGATAGGTTTTGGGATTGGCTATTTTGGCAAATGCGCATCGGGAGTTTGTCCGTTGACCAGCAATCCAATAATTAGCACAATTATCGGCGCCTTGATCGGCGCAATGATAGTAATAGGTAGATAAAAAGAGAGGTAGAATGTTAGACCGAAAATTTATTAGAGAGAATTTGGATGTGGTAAAGAAATCCAATAGAGATCGTGGTGCAAAGTGGGATCTTGATAAGTTTGTCAAGATCGATGATTTTCTACGCAAAGTTATGATTGAGTTGGAAGATTTAAACCGGCAGAAGAATTTGGCCAATGATGAGATTAGTAAGCTACTAAAAGAGAAGAAAGACGCCAAGCCCAAGATTAAATCTATGAAAGAGATCTCGGATAAAATCGATAAAAATGAATCCGAGGTTAAAAAATTAGAAGCGGAATTAAAGGAATTATTGATTACTTTGCCTAATATTTGTCATGACTCAATTCCAATAGGGCCTGCAGACAAAAAGAAAACCGTGCGCGAGGGAGGAAATAAACCTAAATTTGATTTTACGCCACAGACACATATCGAATTAGCCGAGAATCTGGATATTATTGATTTTAAGCGCGCGACCAAAATCACCGGCTCAAATTTTATTCTCTACAAAGGCGCGGGAGCAAGATTGGAGAGAGCCTTATTTAATTTTATGCTTGACTTACATACAAAAAATCATGGCTATACAGAGATCTTTCCGCCATTTTTAGTCAATCGTGCCTCAATGACCGGTACCGGACAACTTCCAAAGTTAGAAGAGGATATGTATCGGCTAAAGGATGACGATCTGTTTTTGATTCCTACTGCAGAGGTTCCGGTAACAAATATTTTCCGCGATGAAGCTTTAAACGACGAAGATCTGCCGATTTATTATACAGCTTATACTGCCTGTTTTCGTCGGGAAGCGGGGTCCTACGGCAAAGATACCAAAGGCCTGATGCGCGTGCATCAGTTTGATAAAGTTGAGTTAGTCAAATTCGTGAAACCAGAAACTTCCTACGATGAATTAGAGAAATTAGTCGCGAATGCAGAAGAGGTATTCAAATTATTAGGCCTGCAATATCGGATTGTCTTGCTTCCCAGCGAAGATTTGAGTTTTGCTGCCAGTAAATGCTACGATATAGAAGTCTTTGCTCCGGGAGTAAACGCCTGGCTTGAATGTTCCAGCTGCAGCAACTTTGAAGATTTTCAAGCCCGCCGCGCGAATATCCGTTATCGGGACAATAAAACTAAAAAGATGAGTTTTGTCCACACCTTAAACGGATCAGGGGTTGCTTTAGCCAGGACAGTTATTGCGCTTTTGGAAACATATCAACAGAAAGATGGCTCAATTATGATACCGCAAGCGCTTCGGCCTTATATGGACGGGAAGGAGAGAATTGACTAAGAACATAATTAGTATCCTTAAATTGATTTGCGCCGTAGTTTTTGTCCCGATTGTTATTTTCTCTTCAGTTAGCTTTTTCCAACAAATACACTCTGTCGATAGAGAAATTTATGAATTTCTTACTTGGGGAATGTTTGCTTATTTGATTTTACATTTATTTATATACGAGCCCAATACGGTTTTCCAAAAAGGCCAAGGTATGGTTTCAGGCGTATTTAGTTTTTTTGCACCTTTAGTGAAGGTCGCTTCATTTGTCCTTCCGATTTATACTATATTCCTTTTAATTATTTTTGCTGTCATAAAGTTATTCTTTAAAGATATAAATATAACTAAACAATTAGTCTTTCTGATAGGGTTTAGTTTGACTTTACATATGATCTTTTGCGCCAAGGCGTTAAAGACAAAAACCGATGATGTTTTGAAAGCCAACTACTTTTTTTCTATGCAGTTGATATATATCGTGAATTTATTTATAGTTGCTTTCAGCCTTAGTTATTTCTTAGAAGGATTTTCATTTATCGATTTCTATAACAATACCTTTAGTCAGGCGGTCAAAATCTATAACGCTGTTTTTTCTCAGTTGTTTATTAATAGGACGTAAAAATGATCTCTCGAGCCGACGTTGCGTTGGTTCTCGAGATCCGAAAATTTCATGCATTTAAACAATGGAAATTTTCGGAGGCGTGGCTGAGTGGTTGTCCCGCACCGCAATATAAGAATATTGCGGGATCCCGACCGGAGTAAAGCGAAAGTCGGGAAAAGTATCCCTCACTGCGTTCGGGATAAAGCGGTCTTGCGACTGAACGAAGCGAAGGAGTCCCGAGCGAAGCGAGGAAAAAACTGACATAAAATTTTCGGAGAGGTGGCTGAGCGGTTGAAAGCGGCAGTCTTGAAAACTGTTATCTCGATTTTCGGGATCGCGAGTTCGAATCTCGCCCTCTCCGCCATTCCGACGTAACGTCGGAATGGCGAGACCTCGCCCTCCAATTTGCAAAGCAAATTGGAGAGGCGGGTCCGCCAGATTTAGAATTTTCGGAGAGGTGCGAGAGCTGGTTGAATCGGCCGGTCTCGAAAACCGGTAGGTCATTTTTGGCCTCCTGGGTTCGAATCCCAGCCTCTCCGTTCTCCTACGCTCAAGAGCTTTCGCCTTGAACTTCGGAGGAACGACGAGATTAACTGTTCTTTTTGGGAGGAAATTTAGCTGAGGTCCTCCGAAGCCTTACTATCGCCTACATGTCGAAAGGCGAAGGAGACCCAGCCTCTCCGCCAGTTACTATAAGAATGTTTAATATAACATTTTAACTAATTGCTTTTTTAGAAGAATTTTGTTATACTTGAGCGTAAGAATAGAAAATATAATTGAGGAGGTGGAGATTTATGGATGGAGTGGATGGTTTGACGGCTCTTAAGGTGTTTATGAGGATTATGTTGACTTTTTCTTTCGCCGGAAGTTTATTCACGCTTATTGATGTAGAGGCTTACAAAAAGTTGAATCAAATCTTAATGAGAGAATACGGCGTTACAAGAAGAATACTTCCGTTGATAGAAGAAACCAAGAGTACTGTCGAAGAATACATCATTAAGAACCGCAAGATATTAGGATCTTTGTTTTTGTTGTTATCTTTTATTCTCCTGACTTTATATTAAGATTTAGCAAAGCGTTTGGAGAGGTGCGAGAGCGGCTGAATCGGCATGTCTGGAGAACATGTGGCTTCGCAAGGGGCTCGAGAGTTCGAATCTCTCCCTCTCCGCCATTCCGACGTATCGTCGGAATGGCGAGACCTCGTCAAAAATCCTTAGGATTTTTGACGGGTCCGCTCACATAGCATAACTTAGCAAATTTTGCTGAAGTCTCTAAAAGAAGGTTTTATAATTATGCAAGAAAAAGAATTCATTCAAGATTTGGAAAATAAAGTTATTGAGAAATTAACCGGAAGGTTTAATTTGCTCCAGACTGAAAAAGAAAAACAGCAGGTTGTTACTGAAGTCTTGGATGAGGTTTGCGGACATTTAGAAAAGAAATTAATCCTAGAAGAAGTCAAGGCCCTGGAGACAGAACAGGAAAGAAGAAAGTTTGTGCAAGATTTCTTGGCCTATGATGTTATCCAGGATCTTTTGTGCGATCCCGACATAGAAGATATTATCATAAATAGCTTGAATACAATTTATGTCCACCATTCTCAAAAAGGCCTAATACGGACAAAATACAGGTTTGAATCCCAAAGGCAGTTGGACATTTTTATAAAGAAATTGATTGTCTTTTGCGGCAGGGCAGAGTTAAAGAAGATAAATAATATGGAATTGCCCAATATCCAAGGCCGCGTAAACATCATTTTTTCTCCGTTAGGTCCGCAGATCACCATAACCAAAGCAAAAACAGAGCCGATGAGCATGATTGACCTCATTGACAAAGGAACCGTTAATCCCGAATTGGCGGCGCAAATGTGGCTTTATGTTGAGGGTTTATCGGCTAGGCCTGCAAATATCATAATTTCCGGTGGCCCGGGTTGTGGTAAAACAACGCTTCTCAATGCGCTGTTTAGTTTCGTGCCCGAAAATGAAAGAATGGTAGTCATAGAAGATACTTTGGAGCTTAATACTCAGTTTGAAGAAAGCTGCTCACGGCTAGAAAGCGATGACAATACGGATATGACTACCTTAGTGAAAAATAGCTTGAGAATGCGTCCGGATAGAGTAATCGTAGGAGAAGTAAGAGGCGCAGAAGCAAAAGATTTAATGACGGTTGTCAATATCGGAAAGCATTGCATTGGAACGATTCATGCCAGCTCATCCAGAGAAGCTATCCTTCGTCTTCAGAACGAGCCCATGAATGTACCTGAGATACTGGTAAATTTAGTAGATGTCTTTATTATTATGAAAAGATTCAATTTTAATGATAGGGTTTATAGGGTGGCGGAGGAAGTAGTTGAAACCGGAGGAATGGAACAGAGAACCGTGCTTCTTTCCCAGATATGGAATTATGACCATAAACAAAATAAATTTAATCATGTTTCTCCTAGTACGATATACAGAGATAAGCTTTCAAAAACTACAGGGTTGTCCCCTAAAGAGATAATTGATGAGGTAAAAGTTCGTTCAAAAATCTTGACCGTCTTGCATGAAAGAAATATAAGGTCGATGAAAGAACTCACGCTGTTCTGCCGAGCATACAGTAAAGATCCAGCCTCAACATTAGCCAAATTAGGAATCAAGCGCGAGGAATTATTATAACCGTAGAAAAATTTTGCGCCCATAGCTCAATTGGATACCTGCCTGCCGGTAGGCAGGGAGCACCAGCCTACTCCCGATGAGGCAAGATTTTATATGAGGAAGTTGTCGGGATCCCGACAAAGTATTTAAAATATTAAAGTCGGGAGGAGTCCCTCGTTTCTAATTGGACTGCGGTCCCGAGCAAAACTCGGGATTCCGTCAAAGAGGAGAGCGAGGGACGGAGCCGGGTGTTGTCCCGATAAAACGGAAGTTTAGATCTTTTTAAAATATAATGCGCCTGTAGCTCAACTGGATAGAGCACTAGCCTACGGAGCTAGCTGTTACTGGTTCAAATCCAGTCAGGCGCACTGACTTAATAGTAGTATAATATCAATTAAAGTTTGTCGGGACTGGGCGCACTGTGAATAGTTATGTCGAATATTGATAATTTGTTTATGAAGGAGGCTTTGAAAGAAGCAAGAGAGGCCTTCAGCAAAGATGAGGTCCCCGTCGGAGCGGTTGTAGTCCATAATGGCAAAATCATTGCCAGGGCGCATAACCAGGTTGAGTTATTAAAAGATCCTACAGCTCATGCAGAAATGATTGCCATAACGCAGGCAACAAATTATTTAGGGGCCAAATGGCTAAATGACTGTTCTGCCTATGTCACGATTGAACCCTGCAGCATGTGCGCCGGAGCCCTTGTATTGGCAAGAATAAATAAGCTTTTCTTTGGGGCAGAAGATCCCAAGACCGGAGCCTGCGGTTCTATAATCGATATCACTAATAACAAAAAACTCAATCACCGTATTATTGTTAAAAAAGGAATTCTAGAAAAAGAATGTAGTTTGCTTCTGAGTGAGTTCTTTAAAAGAAAACGAAAAATAGAGTCAGCAAAGAATAATTGAAAAGTAGAGATCCCTCGAGCCGACGTAACGTCGGCTCTCGGGATCCGAAATTTCATACGTGTAAACAAGGGAAATTTCGGAGAGGTGGCAGAGCGGCCGAATGCAGTTGCCTGCTAAGCAATTGACCTGGTAACGGGTCCTCGGGTTCGAATCCCGACCTCTCCGTTTTTTCGCCTTCGGCGAAAAAACAGAGCAATTGAGCAATAGACAATAGAACAATAGATGTAGAATTGCTCAATTGCGGTCTAATGCTCTATTGTTCTATTGCTCTAAAGAAGGTGATTTATGTCGTTCATGTTTGAGAATCTTGAAGTTTATAAAAAGGCCATCGCCGTTGCCGATGAACTTAGCACGATCACAGAATCTTTTCCAAAAGGCAGCTACTATTTAACCGACCAGCTGAATCGCGCGGCTTTATCCATCGCAACAAATATCGCCGAAGGCAACGGCAAATACCATAAAGCTGATAGGGTTAACTATTTTCGCATTGCCCGTGGTTCAGCCTTCGAGTGTGTTCCAATACTGGAATTGTGCAAGCGCAAGAAATTGATCAAAGAGGATGATGCTAAAGCGTTCAAAAAACGATTGGACGAGATTTGCAAAATGCTATCAGGCCTTATGAATTTTTGAAGTGAACCCTCTAACGAGGAAGGTATGGGAAATCGCCCACGCTCATTGTGGACGCGAATCCTGAAGGATAAGTTGAGAAGAAATGTTTGAACTATTCGATAAATTCAAATAAGGAGGTGTTAAATGCCGGAAGGCAGATTGGATTGTAATGTTGTAGTTCGATCGTTAAGGTTAATATTTTGGGGAGCTTTGCTATGCGTTTTGTCATTCAAGCTTAATGGTCTTGATATTTTTGATGACACGGTCGGATGGCTTTTGATTTGTTTGGGCGTTTTTCCTCTTGCTAAACAATCAGGTGGAATTCATCACAAGAATTTTATGTTATTTGTGCAAATTGCGGCTGTTGTCTCGCTCGTTAAACAAATTATGTTTGGGTATTTCCCAACTCCGGAAAGCCTGAGTCTAATTTTACAAATTCTAGGATTTCTTACGCTCGCAGGTATTGTTGTATTTTGTATGGCTATGCGAGACATGGCCGAAGCGCATAGTCTGGATTTATCGAAAACTAGTTGGAAAACAACATTAGTGCTTTTTGTCGCCATTTATGCAATTCCTTTCGGATTATTTTATTTGTTTGCCACGGGAGCAATTATTTCTGGCACTTCATTTAATTTTAATATAGATAATCCGTTGTTAGTCATTCTGATATTGCCGATTTTCTTTGTTCCCATTATTCATTTATTTATTTCAACATCAAGAATGAAGAAAGAAATGACTTCTGTCGCTGTGTCTTGAAGATTATCGTTTTGATAGAACGCCCTTTTTATATGGAAGGGTAGAGTTGATGGGTTCGTCCAGGGATATTAATTATCCCATGCTTCGCTTGTGGTAGATTTTTATAAATAGCTGTATTACAGGTAGTTGTGGGGTTCGACTGGCGTCCGTCAAATTGCTTTTGCAATTTGACGAGACCTCGCTCGCCGTTTTGTAAAACAAAGCGGCGAGGCGGGTCCACGACTACCCGTTCTACTTCGCCCCTCAACAGGTAAATAATGGTAGGGCTTCGTAGAACGAGCCCCGAGATTTTGTGGTTGATTGAGAGAAATTAAGAAATGATCGTTATCGATTACGATAAATGCTGCTGGAAAGACGGAAAATGCACTAGCGGCTGTTGCGGTGGTGCAAAGTGCGATGGTTGCGTAGAGGCCTGTCCTGCCGGCGCATTAGAAAGAAAAGATATTGTAGTTTTTTATCCGGAAAATTGCGTTGATTGTGGCGCTTGCATAGAAGCTTGTAAGTACAAAGCGATTAAAAGTTTTAATTAAATTATGTCATACATTGTCTTAGCCCGAAAATTTAGGCCGAGAAACTTTGATGAAGTCATCGGACAGGAACATATCACTAGCACCTTAAAGAATGCTATCAAGCAGGGTAAGGTTGCTCACGCCTATTTATTCAGCGGCCCACGCGGAATTGGAAAGACATCCTGTGCCAGGATCCTAGCCAAATCATTAAATTGCAAAACCGGCCCCACGATTACCCCTTGCGAAAAATGCGATAGTTGTAAAGAGATAAACGAAGCCAGAAGTTTTGATGTCATTGAGATAGACGGCGCATCCAATAGAGGGATTGATGAAATCCGGGCTTTAAGAGAAAATGTAAAGTTTTCTCCATCATCTGGGAAATTCAAGATTTATATTATTGACGAGGTCCATATGCTGACTCCGGAGGCATTCAATGCGCTACTTAAAACTTTGGAGGAGCCGCCTCCTCATGTGAAATTTATCTTTGCTACTACTCAAGCTAACAAAGTACTCCCCACTATATTATCCCGCTGCCAGAGATTCGATTTCCGTAAAATCCCAATCGTTAAGATTATAGAAAAACTTGATAAAATCGCTCAAGACGAAAAAATGAATGTTGATAAAGATGCTTTTTTTGCCATTGCCAAGGCGGCTTTGGGGAGCATGCGCGATGCGGAATCAATCTTGGATCAGATAAGCGCATTTTCAACTAAGAAAATCAAATTCTCCGACGTGGCTGATGTATTAGGGATTGTAGAAGAAGATTATCTTTTTGACATTGCCGACATGATATTTAAAAAAGATGCTATTGCGGCGATAAAATTAATTGATAGATTGATTAATGAAGGGAAAAATACCAGTACTTTTATTTCTGGATTAATTGAGCATTTCCGTAATTTAATGATTGCCAGAGTCGGAGGGAGAAGCCTGGAGAGCCTTTTGGACCTGCCACCGGAAATCAAAGACAGGGTTCTAAAACAATCTCAAGCATTTTCCATACCCCAGATAATAAACATCATAGAGACTTTCGTGGCAACCCAGGAGATCGCCCGCAAGATAGATTCTTTGCATATTCCTTTAGAGATGGCAATCGCCAAACTTGCTGCCAGAGAATCCGGAGCCGAACAAATCGAGAAGAAAATTGAAGTCAAAAAACCTATAGATAAAAATCCCAAGATAAACAATTTTCAGGAAAGTAATCCCAAGGCAAGGCCTAAAACTCCTAAAAAAGAGGATGAGCCTCCAAAGGAAGAAACGGTTTTGAACATTAGCCTAGAGGAAATAAAGAATATTTGGGCAAGTCTGATTGAGAATTTAAGCAAGATAAAAATGTCGGTAGCAACTTTTCTGCAGGAGGGTAGCCTTTTAAGGGTTGATTCCGATACTTTAATCGTCGGATTCCTAAAAGATTCAACCTTGCATAAAGAGTTATTAGAGCAGGATAATAATAAAAAATTAGTTGAATCAAATCTTAAGCAATTAACCGAAAAAGATATTAAGATTAAATTTGAGACCATACAGGATTCGCCAGAGCATCATGATTCAGAACACGGGCCGTTAATCAAATCTGCAATGGATGCATTCAAGGGCAGAGTAATTAACCGGTGGCATCATAAGGAAGAACAGGAATAATCTTACATGGGTTATACTAAATCGCTAGAAGAACTTATCGCAAAATTGGTTAAGCTTCCCGGTATAGGAAGGCGTAGCGCAGAGAGGATCGCGTTGTTTTTACTGCAGTCTTCCGACGCCGATGTGAAGAATTTAACAGGGGCGATAATAAGGGCGAAACAAAATATCAGGTTATGTAAAGTCTGTAATATTTTGACCGAAGGCGAAGTCTGCCAGATTTGCCAAAATCCCGCACGGGATAATTCCACCATCTGCGTGGTTGAAGAGCCAAAGGATGTTTTAGCTTTTGAGAAGACGGCAAAGTTTCAAGGGTTGTATCATGTTTTAATGGGTTCGATCTCCCCGTTAGACGGCAGAGGCCCCGAAGAACTAAAGATAAAAGAATTGATAGATAGGATTAAAAATAAGAATATAAAAGAGATAATTATCGCTACAGATTCGGATACTGAAGGGGAGACCACGGCAATTTATCTTAACAAAATTATAAAGCCATTGGGCGTTAAGGTGACACGTATCGGCTTAGGAATTCCCGTCGGAAGCAATCTAGAATATATCGATTCAACTACACTTACGCATTCCCTGGAATCTCGAAGGGAACTCTAAAGAATTAAAAGCCCCGAATAATTATTCTATGAAAGTAGCAATGTATTACAATAATGATAATGTCCGCTTGGAAGAAATGCCTAAGCCTGAGGTTTCTTCGGATGAGATATTAATCAAAATAGAGGCAAGCGGGATTTGCGGCTCAGATGTGATGTATTGGTATCGGAGGCATAAAGTGCCTTTAGTCCTAGGCCATGAAATTGCCGGTGCAATAGTTCAGGTCGGCAAAGATGTAAAAAGATATAAGATTGGCCAACGGGTTTCGGCTTCACACCATGTGCCCTGCGGGGAATGTCATTATTGTTTAAACGACCATACCAGCGTTTGCGAAACATTGCGCA
The DNA here is from genome assembly GCA_016867135.1 of Candidatus Omnitrophota bacterium. Lineage (GTDB taxonomy): Bacteria > Omnitrophota > Gorgyraeia > VGKH01 > VGKH01 > VGKH01. The sequence goes on along the minus strand of VGKH01000026.1, from coordinate 2,969 downwards.
AGACAAATTTCCATCCCGGTGGTTTTGCTGAATTTGTAAGATTGCCAGGTATAAATGTAGAAAAGGGCGTTTATGTGATCCCAGATAATGTTTCTTACGATGAGGCAACGTTTACTGAGCCATTGGCTTGCGTTCTTCGCGGGCAAAGATTGGCTAAGATGAGCCAGGGCAAAAGCGTCTTAGTCATGGGCAGCGGAATTTCCGGTCTATTGCATATTCAGATGGCAAAATTAAATAAAGCAGCCAAGATTATCGCTACTGATATTAATGATTTCAGGCTTAAAGCCGCAAAGAATTTAGGGGCAGATGAAATAATCAATGCCAAAGATTTCTCGCCAGAACGCTTGCTAAAAGTCAATAATTCCCGCCTTGTCGATTTGGTTATTTTATGCACCGGGGCAAAGACCGCCATTGAACAGGCTTTGGAATCGGTAGACCGGGGAGGCGCAGTGCTATTCTTTGCCGCTACCGATGAAGGAGTCAAAATATCGTTAGACGTAAATAAAGTTTTCTGGCGAAATGAAATAACGCTTTTGTCATCCTACGCCGCAAACCCCGAAGAACATATTGAGGCATTGCAATTGATATCATCAAATAAAATTAATGTTAAGGATATGATTACGCATAGTTTTGCACTTGCCGATACACAGAAAGGTTTCAAACTTGTAGCCGAAGCAAAGAATTCTATTAAAGTCATTATTCATCCGCAAGAATAAGGAGGTTTCGCATGGATTGGGGAATGAAAAATCGTTTATCAAGAATAATTAAGCCGGAAACCGGAAAGACAGTTATGCTGGCAGTTGACCACGGATATTTTTTGGGGCCGACTAGCGGATTAGAAAAACCGTCTAAGACCGTTGAGCCGCTTCTTCCTTACGCCGATTCGCTAATGCTAACCAGAGGCGTTTTAAGGACGTCGGTAAATGCTAATGTAAACGTGCCGATAGTGCTTCGGGTTTCAGGCGGTAATAGTATTGTGGGAGAAGACCTATCCAATGAAGCCATAACCGTTTCGATTAAAGATGCGATCCGCCTTAATGCGGCAGCAGTGGCGGTTTCGATTTATGTGGGTTCAAAATATGAGCACCAGACTCTGAAAAATCTTGCAGATTTGATTGATCAGGCAGAGGATTATGGAATTCCGGTTTTAGCTGTGACTGCAGTAGGAAAAGAGATGGCGCGAGATGCGCGATATTTATCGTTAGCTTGCCGCATCGCTGCGGAATTAGGCGCGCATTTTGTAAAGACATATTATTGCGAGGACTTTAAGGCGGTTGTAGAGAGCTGTCCTGTGCCTGTGGTTATTGCCGGGGGTAAAAAGGTTTCTGAAATGGATGCTCTTAAGCTTGCCGATAATGCCATATCTGAAGGCGCTGTAGGGGTCGATATGGGCAGAAATATATTCCAATCTACGAATCCGGTAGGCATGATTAAGGCAGTAAGAGCGATAGTCCATGATAATGTTCCCGCGGCAAAGGCATATGATATATTTAAATCGTCAAAAAATAAAAAATAAAGATATCGTAACTTATTCATTGGCAGCTAGATAAGACAGTGTTGAGTTGCCCCCCTTGAAAATCTCTCAAAACTATTCTATACTTTAATTAAAGAAAGCGCTTTCCTATCAATAAAAGCCACGGACATATACTAGAGAAGGGAGTGTATGTCTAAGGTCACGCATAATGACCAGTTATTTAATTCTTTTTCTTTCCCCAATAGCTCACCAAAAGAAATAAAACTTCCGGAAGAAATTTCTGAACAAAAATTCGTTGCCGAGACATTCCGCATTTTGGAACGGGCAGTTGAGCAATCTGTAGACGGAATCGCCGTTGCCAATATTAATGGAATAATACGTTTCTGCAATCAGGCATGGGCTGATATGCACGGCTATTGTGTTTCAGAAGTTATAGGCAAAAATTTAAGTATATTTCATACAGAAGAACAGTTAGCCAATGAAGTAATTCCGTTTAATGAGTTAGTAAAGAAAAGAGGCTATCATAAGGGTGAGGTAGGACACGTAAGAAAGAACGGAAATGTTTTTGAGACATGGATGATGACAACTATGCTTAAAGATGAAAAAGGTATTCCTTTGGGCATCATTGGGACGGCTCGAGACATCACCGGACAGAAGAAATTACAAGAGGCCTTAACTAGATCTGAGCAGCAATATCGCAATACCATTGATTCAATGGCTGACGCCATCCACGTGGTTGACAAGGATTTGCGTTTTGTCGTTTTTAATCCTGTTTTTAGTAATTGGAATAAGCAGCTTGGGTTAGAGACGGATGCTATAGGCAAGAGTTTGTTCGAAGTCTTTCCTTTTCTACCAGATAAAGTGAGAGAAGAATACGAAACAGTTTTTATGACCGGTAAAAATCTACAGACTGAAGAGGTCACTGAATTTACAGACAAAGAGATTATAACTGAGACGAGAAAGATTCCTATCTTTGAGGGAGATAAAGTCATTCAGGTCGTAACAGTAATAAGAGATATTACCCAGCGCAAAAAGACTGAACAGGACTTGCGTTTTCTTAGCGAAATTTCAAGAAACATGTCGGAAGGGGTAAGCTTGGTTAGCTTAAGTGATGGTTCGATTCTTTATACAAATTCTAAATTCGATGAAATGTTCGGCTACGGTAGAGGTGAGTTGGTCGGTAAACATGTATCTATTCTTAATGCATCTTCCGAAAAGAGCTCGCAAGATCTTGTTAAGGAAATCTTTGAAGCTTTGGATAGCAATGGTGTTTGGAAGGGTGAAATTTGTAATACCAAAAAGGATGGTACGAATTTTTGGGGGTTTGCCAGTGTCTCGGTATTTGAACATCCTAAATACGGCAAGGTTGCAGTTTCGGTTCATACCGATATAACTGATCGAAAAGTAAAAAGACAGGAATTGGAAGCTTCCGAACAAAAATATCGCTTTCTTTTTGAGAGAAGCCCGGTTTTTGCGATAGTCATTGATAAAGATT
>VGKH01000025.1 GCA_016867135.1 Candidatus Omnitrophota bacterium | reverse complement strand
GTTTGTATTTTTTCTGTGCTTAGGCACGATCCTAAAAATCCTAATTGGTTGGATAGGGATAGGTTTCATTTATCCAAGGGTCATTGTTGTCCGGTGTGGTATGCGGTTTTGGCAAAAAGCGGTTATTTCTCTGTCGATGAACTCTGGACTTTGAGAGAATTAGGCAGTATCTTACAGGGACATCCGGATAGACGCACCCCCGGAGTTTCTGTGGCAAGCGGTTCGCTAGGCCAGGGGCTTTCTGTTGCATTGGGCATGGCCTTAGCTGGTAAGATGGACAAGAAAGATTACCGCGTTTATTGTCTTATGGGCGACGGAGAAATCCAGGAAGGCAATATTTGGGAGGCGGCCATGGCCGTAAGCCATTTCAAATGCGATAATCTCTGCGCGATATTAGATTATAATCGCTATCAGATCGACGGAAAAGTTGATGATATCATGAATTTAGAACCGATCCAGGATAAATGGCGCGCTTTCGGATGGTATCCGATAGAAATCGATGGCCATAGCATCGCTCATATATTATCCGCATTTGAGGAAGCAAAGACTATAAAAGAGAAACCCTCGATTATTATTGCACATACGATTAAAGGCAAGGGCGTTTCTTTCATGGAAAATGTGGTTGATTTTCATGGCAGGGCGCCTACTAAAGAAGAAGAGCTGAGGGCTTTAGAAGAATTGAAAGATTAACAAAGAAGGATAAGACTATGTTTTATGCGCGTGATATTTACGGACAGACTTTGATAGAGCTAGGGAAAGAAGATCCTGGCGTCGTAGTATTGGATGCTGATTTGTCCGGGTCAACCAGAACCAAACTTTTTGCTAAAGAATTCCCCGATAGATTCTTTAATTTCGGAGTTGCTGAGCAAAATATGATGGCTACAGCTGCAGGCCTAGCAAGTTGCGGCAAGACAGTATTTGTCTCAACCTTTGCCATGTTTGCTACGGGCAGAGCCTGGGATCAAATAAGAAACACAGTTTGTTATAACAACTTCAATATAAAGATTGTGGCCACACATGCAGGAATTACCGTTGGAGAAGACGGGGCTAGCCACCAAGCCGTTGAAGATATCGCGATAATGCGCGCTATCCCCAATATAAAGATAGTCGTGCCCTGTGATGGCCCAGAAACAAAAGATGCGATAATCGCAGCCGCAAAAACACCGGGTCCGTTTTATATTAGGCTAGGAAGATCAAAAGTCCCCACAATAGAGAATAAAGGGCAATTTAAGATTGGCAAAGGTTACGTTTTAAAAGACGGCAAAGATGTTTCAATTATCGCCTGCGGCATGATGGTGAAGTTTGCTCAGGAAGCCGCCGATCTTTTAGCCAAAGACGGAATTTCCGCAAGAGTCATTAATATGCATACCATCAAGCCCTTAGACACAGAGATAATTATAAAAGCCGCTAAAGAGACCAAAGGAATCGTAATTTGCGAAGAACACGCAGTTGTCGGAGGCTTGGCTTCCGCGGCCGATGATATCGTATTGGAACAATATCCGACCAAGATATTAAGAGTGGGGGTAAAAAATAGATTCGGCCAATCCGGCCATACCGAAGATTTGCTGAAAGAATATAAATTAACCACGGAAGACATAGCCAATACGGTAAAACAAGTATTAAAGAAGTAAATGCGCAGCATAAGATTGAAATCTCCAGCCAAAATCAATCTTTATTTAAAAGTCTTAAGAAAAAGAAAAGACGGCTACCATCAGATAAAAACAGTTTTTGAGCGCATTGACCTATTCGATGAGCTTCTGTTAAAAACAAGGAAAGATCAGAGAATTAAGATTTATTGCAGGCATCCGGCCGTGCCTACTGATAATTCCAATCTTGTATATAAGGCTACCCAATTGTTAAGGCAAGATTTTCTTAACAAAAGCACAGGATTGGATATAAGAATAACAAAGAGGATCCCTGTTGCTGCTGGTTTAGGCGGGGGATCAAGCAATGCCGCTAGCGTCCTCATGGGCTTAAATAAGCTGTGGAATCTTGGGGTGAATAAGGAAGAACTTCGGCATTACGCAGACAAGATAGGTAGCGATGTGCCTTTTTTTATCTCAGAAAGCAGCTTTGCAGTGGGTACCGGGCGCGGAGAAAAGATAAAAAATCTGCCTAAACCGAGAGTTCTTTGGCATATTTTGGTCGTTCCTCATAACAAATTGAGCACAAAAGAGATATATTCCAGCCTAAATTTAAGATTGACAAAAAAAGAAGAAAATGTTAATATGTTAGTTCGCGCTTTGAAGAGTTTTGACCTTTCGAGACTTAAGAATTATATAACAAACGACCTGGAAAAAGTCGCATCCAGGAAGTTGCCCAAGTTGTTTTCTATCAAGAAGAAATTGAAAAAGCTGGGTGTGGGGGTTTTTTGTCTTTCAGGCAGCGGCCCGGCTGTTTTTGGGATACTTAAGTCAAGAAAGGAGGCAGAGCAAAAGGCTAGGAAGCTTAAGTCGAGAAACTTGCAGGTCTTTGTGGTAAGAACTTACTAAAAAGGAGGCAACTTTATGGAGATTACCGAAGTCAGAATCTTCCTAAGGGATTCAATCGACAAAAAATTGAGGGCTTATGCGACGGTTACCTTTGATAATGCCTTTGTAGTCAGAAACGTCAAGGTAATCCAGGGCTCAACCGGTTTATTCATCGCCATGCCTTCAAGAAAGTTAAAACATCCGTGTCCTAAGTGTGGATTCCGCAATGAATATCGCAGCAAGTTCTGCAATCAGTGTGGCAGCGCAGTATCTGCACCAGCAAGACCAATTGGAGAAATAACGCCCTCTGCCGAGACAGAGCACAGAGATATCGCCCATCCTATAACCCAGTCTTTTAGGGAATATCTACAGAAAAAGGTTTTAGAGGCGTACGAAAAAGAAGCAGCGAATAAGACAGCTACCGGCTCAGAATACAAGGATTTCGGGCATTCGGATTATCGAACATAAATTTTTGCCCGGTAGTGTAATTGGTAACACACGAGAATTTGGGTCTTGGTTTTGAGGTTCGAGTCCTCACCGGGCAACTCTTATCATAGTTTTATGGAAAAAATAAAGGCAATAATTTTAGCTGCGGGTAAAGGCACGCGAATGAAATCGGATTTACCTAAAGTCCTCCATTTGATTCAGGGCAGGCCTATGGTTTCATTCGCGGTAGGCTTGGCAAGATCTTTGAAAATTAAAGATATCATTGTCGTCGTTGGGTATAAAGATCAGCTGGTAAAAAAATACCTGGATAAAGGCGTAAAACTGGTTAAGCAGAGCCGATTAATGGGCACTGCCGATGCGGTTATGTCCGCCCGTACCAGAATTGGAAAACTTGATGGCGAAGTCTTGATTTTGTATGCGGATCATCCTCTTTTTACCAAAGAAACCATAAGTAATTTAGTGAAGTCTCATCTAAAGAATAAATCGGATTGCAGCTTTGTAACCGCCAGCGTAGAAGAGCCCAAAGGTTACGGTCGTATCCGCAGAGATAACTATAGCCGCGTGCAGGAAATAGTGGAAGAGACAGACCTGATTGGCCATGACCATGATATAAAAGAGATCAATTTAGGCGCATATTGTTTTAAGTCTAAAAGTTTATTTTCGGCTTTATCCAAGATAAAGATTAATCAAAAGAAAAAAGAGTATTACCTGACAGACGCAATAGGGATTTTATCTCAAGAGAAAGCCAGGGTGGAGGCTCTCCTTATAGAAGATTCCGCTCAGGCTTTAGGAATTAATTCTCAAGAGGATTTGGCTCAGGCAAATCAGATTATGCATCTTAGAATAATTCAGGATTTTGTTGCTAAGGGAGTGTCTATTATTGATCCTTTAAACACCTACATTGATAGCAGCGCAATTATAGGCAAAGATACAATTATTTATCCCTTTACAGTTATTGAGGCAGATGTAAAAATCGGCAAGAGTTGTCGCATTGGCCCTTTTTGTCATATTAGGCCTAAAAGTATATTGATGGATGAAGCCGAAGTAGGTAATTTTACCGAGCTAAATCGTTCAAAGATCGGCGAAAATACAATTATGAAACATTTTGGTTATCTTGGAGACGCTGTTGTCGGAAAGAATGTCAATATAGGAGCAGGCACAGTTACTGCAAACTACGACGGTAAGGATAAGCACCCTACCTATATTAAAGATAAAGCATTTATTGGTTCAGATACGGTTTTAATTGCACCCGTGAAAGTTGGTAAGGCTTCGGTTACGGCAGCAGGTTCGGTCCTGACAAAAAATAAAAACGTTCCAGATAAAGCGGTAGTTGCTGGAGTGCCGGCAAAAATCTTATCCAGGAGAAGGAGAAATGAATAAACTAGTTATTTTTTCCGGGAATGCGCATCCAAAGTTAGCTGAGAGCATTTGCAAGAAATTAAAAATTAAACTGGGAGATATATCGGTTGATAAATTTCCCGAAGGCGAAATCAGAGTTAAGATTAATGAGAATGTAAGAGGTAAAGACGTATTTATAATTCAACCGACCTGTCCTCCTTCGAATGATAATTTAATGGAATTACTTGTTATGATCGATGCTACAAAGAGAGCTTCTGCGCAACGCATAACCGCGGTAGTGCCTTATTACGGATATGCCAGACAAGACCGCAAAGACCAGCCGCGAGTTCCAATTACAGCGAGGCTAGTGGCAGATCTACTGACCGTTGCGGGGTCGAATAGAGTTTTGACCATGGATTTGCATGCCGGGCAAATTCAGGGTTTTTTTGATATTCCGCTTGACCATCTTCTGGCGGTGAATGTCTTTGTCGATTATTTCAGAAAAATGAAAGGCATGAAAGATTTAGTGGTGGTTTCTCCCGACGTTGGCGGAATAAAAATGGCCAGGGCTTATGCCAAGAGGCTGGATGCTGAGTTGGCCATTGTCGATAAACGGCGCAAGGGTCCCTCAGAAACAGAGGCAGTTCATATCCTAGGAGAAGCAAAAGGTAAGAACGCTATAATAGTAGACGATTTAATTTCAACCGGCAGTTCGTTAGTGCAGGCGGTTGATGCTTTGAAAAAACAGGGCAGCAAAGAGATATATGCTGCTATTTCACACGGAGTGCTTGTAGGGGATGCGATGAAGAATCTGGATAAGTGCAAAGCATTAAAGGAGCTAGTCATCACCGATAGTATTCCTTTAAGCGCAAAAAACAGACATCCGAGGATAAAAGTTCTAACAATAGCCGATCTTTTGGCAGAAGCCATAATTAGGATTCACCGCGAAGAATCGGTAAGCTCACTATTTGATTAAAGGATAAGGGTTTAAATGGAAGACATAGTTTTAGAGGCAAGTTTAAGACAAGAGACGGGAAAATCAAAAATAAAACCATTACGCAAATCAGGTTTTATCCCGGCGATAGTTTACGGAGAAGGCAAGAAAACCGTTTCCATTAAGGTTGAAAGAAGAAGTGTTTTAAGGTTGATCCACGAACATCATATAGAAAACGTGATTATCAATCTTAAGATTGCGGGAGATGAGAAGAAGGCGAAAGATTCGGCGGTTATCATTAAGGAAATTCAGAGAGATCCTGTAAGAGACGACATATTACATATTGATTTTCATCAGATATCCCTAACTAAGGAAATTAAAGTTAAAGTTCCGATAATAGCTAAGGGAGAGCCGGTTGGAGTCAAGGTAGACGGGGGGTCGCTTGAGCATGTTATTTGGGAACTGGAAATTGAGTGTTTGCCTACGCAGATTCCTCCTAAGATAGAAGTCGAAGTAAGCCAACTTAAGATCGGAGATTCTATACTGGTAAAGGATTTAACTTTGCCTCCGGGTATAAAGGTTCTGCAGGAGCCCGACCAGGTTGTTGTTTCCGTCGCTGCGCCAGTCAAAGAAGAGGTAGCGCTTACGCCTGAAGAAGGAGCAGCTCCCGAAGAACCAGAAGTCATCAAGGAAAAGAAGGAAGTTCCTGAGGAGGGTGCAGCCAAGGAAGAGAAACCTGAGAAGAAAGAAGAAAAAGAGGCGAAGAAAGAAGAAAAGAAATCTTAACGTGAAGCTCATTGTTGGTTTAGGTAATCCGGGTAATAAATATACAAAGACAAGACACAATATCGGCTACAGAGTAGTAAAGAAACTGGCCGAGAAATATAGCATAGAATTCAAAAGAAGCTATTTGACAAAAAGCCTGTTTGCTAAGTCGTTAGAGGGGCCAGAGCAAATCATGCTGGTTTTGCCGCTTACTTTTATGAATCTTTCCGGCAGGGCAATTAGCAAAATAGCCAAAAGAAACAATGTGTCCTTAGGAGACATCTTAGTTGTCCACGATGACATAGATTCTCCTTTTGGAAAAATAAGGATTAGACCATCCGGCAGCGATGGCGGACATCAAGGCTTGAGGTCAATAATTGATACATTATCTAGCGATGAATTTGCTAGGGTTAAGATTGGCATTGGTCGGCCGCAGAAAAAAGAAGATGTTGTTAATTATGTATTGTCAAATTTTAGCAGAGAAGAAGAGGAATCTTTAATTGAAATAATAGCTCGTGCAGTGGACTGTTGTAATGTTTGGTTTGAGACAGGAATCGAAAACGCAATGAATGAATTTAACTAAGGTGAGGAGACCATGAATAACTACGAGACGATGTTTATAGTAAAGTCGGATTTAGCAAGCGAAGAAAAAGATAAGTTGTTAAAGCAGCTTGAATCTGATATCGCAAAGCAGCAGGGGAAAATAGAAGTATCTAAGGTTTGGGCTGAAAAAAGAAGCCTATGTTTTAAGATTAATAAATGCTCAGAAGGAATGTATTACTTGGTACAATTTTCTTCTGCGCCGGATGCGATATCTAAACTAAAACAGATTTGGAATATTAACGATAATATCCTGCGTTTTTTAATACTGAAGAAGTAGATAGGAGAGAAAAATGGCAAGTTTAAACAAAGTGTTGCTTATCGGAAATTTAACAAGAGACCCTGAACTAAGGTATACTCCAAACGGAACGGCAGTGGTTAATTTAAGGCTGGCCGTAAATCGCCGCTTTAAAGACAAGACAGGAGAGCTTAAAGAAGATACCTGCTTTATTACGGTAACCGCTTGGAATAAACAGGCTGAAGTATGTAATCAGTACCTTCAAAAAGGTCGTCCCGTTTTTATAGAGGGAAGGCTTCAGTCGCGTTCTTGGGAAGGTATCGACGGACAGAAGAAAAATACTATTGAGGTAAGGGCAGAGAGAGTGCAGTTTCTTGGTTTTCGTCCAACAAGCGAGAGCCAGCCAGCACCGCATGTAGAAGAAAATATAAAGGAGGAAGAAGTATCTCTAGATTCTTCCGAAGATGCAGATTGGAGTAAAGGATCGAATGAATAACAGAGGCGGTAGAGATAGTAGAAGTAGTAGCAGCGGTAGTAGCAGGGGCAGCAGTAGCAGAGGTAGTAGCAGAGATGGTAGAGAAGGAAAAGCTCCGTTTAGAAAAGGGGGTTCTGCAAAAGAAGGAAGGTTCCCTCGAGAATTCCCTATGCGAAAAAGAGTTTGCAGATTTTGCAGGGATAAAGTTAAAGATATTGATTATAAGGACCTGGATATTCTCCAGAGATTCATAACGGAAAAAGGAAGAATATTAACCTCGCGTATCAGCGGAAACTGCGCCAAACATCAAAGGAAGATGGCGGAATCAATAAAACGGGCTAGGTTCATAGCACTTTTGCCATTTGTAAAAGAAGGAAAATATGAAAGAAGTTATTCTAGAGAAAGATATTGAGAGAATAGGTAAAGCCGGAGATATAATTAAAGTTAAAGACGGCTACGCCCGAAATTTTCTTATACCTCAAGGTTTAGCCTTAGAAGTTACCCCGAGTAATTTAAGAAAGCTAGAAGAGGATAAGAAACAGAAAGAATCGCAGAGGGAAAAAGTAAAACAGGAAGCCGCAAGTTTGGCAGAGCAGCTTTCCGGTATGTCTTGTACTGTTACTACCGAGGCCTCCGATGACGATAAGCTTTATGGCAGCATAACAGCTATGGATATCGCAAGGGCAATAGAAATAGAGAAAAACATAAAGATAGACAAAAAATCGGTTCTTTTAGAAGAACCTATACAAACCCTGGGGATTTACGAAGTCAGCGTAAAGCTTCATCCAGAGGTAACCACAAAAGTCAGAGTATGGGTAACCAGGAAGTAAAAGTTCCTCCTCAAAATATAGAAGCAGAGATAGCTGTTTTAGGATCCATGCTTCTAGAAGAAGACGCTATTCCTCTTGTATTGGAACTCGTTGATGGTTCCTGTTTTTATAAGGATTCCAATAGGAAGATATTTGAAGCGATAATGAGCCTTTACGATGCCCATAAGGTCGTCGACCTGATTACTTTGACCGACGAGTTAAAAAAGAAAGACATGCTTGACGATATCGGCGGAGCCACTTATCTAACTTCATTGGTCGACAATGTCCCTACCGCAGCCAATGTCCAATACTATGCCAAGATAGTCAAGGAACGAAGCATCTTGAGGTCATTGATTACCAACGCAACTCAGATAGTAAAAGAAGGTTTTGAATCCAAAGATAATGTAGATCAGCTATTGGACCGCGCCGAAAGATTGATTTTTGAGATTTCAGATCATAGAGCAGAATCGGGCTACGCTCCGATAAAAGATATCATCAAGGATAGCATTGAAACTATTGATAAACTTTACCAAAGAAAAGCTCATGTTACCGGATTACCTACGGGTTTTGTCGACCTCGATATAAAAACAGCGGGACTGCAGGCTTCTGATTTGATTGTCGTAGCCGGAAGGCCATCGATGGGAAAAAGTGCTTTGGCGGTATCTATCGCCGAGCATGTCGGAGTGATAGAAAAAATTCCGGTTGCTTTCTTTAGCCTAGAGATGTCCAAGGAACAACTGGTGCAGCGCATGCTTTGTTCCCATGCGCGGGTCGATGCGCATAAAGTCAGATCGGGCTATCTTTCGCCTTCGGATTGGCCAAGACTTACCGCAGCGGCGGGAAAACTTTCAGAAGCGCCTATCTATATTGATGATACTCCAGCTATTTCAGCATTAGAGCTACGCGCAAAGGCAAGGAGATTAAAATCACATCATGACATAAAGATGTGCGTCGTAGATTATCTCCAATTGATGCGCGGCTCAAACAGCATAGAAAACAGGCAGCAGGAGATTTCAGAGATATCGCGTTCAATAAAGGCGTTGGCGAGAGAATTAGATGTGCCCATAATCGCTATCAGCCAGCTTTCTCGCGCGGTAGAAACAAGACAAGATCACAGGCCGCAACTATCGGATTTAAGGGAATCCGGGGCTATAGAGCAGGATGCTGATTTGGTTATATTATTACTACGAGAAGAATATTATACTCCTACGGAAGAAAATAAAGGAATTGCCGAAGTTATAATAGCAAAACAAAGAAACGGCCCTGTCGGTTCGGTGAGGCTGACATTTATAAAAGAATATATGCGTTTTGAGAATTTAGTAAGGATGGAGTGATATGATGAAATACTTAAAAGTAACTAAAGTTTTCATTTTTGTTTTATTATTTGTATTCGGGATAACGGCTTTTATTTTCGCTCAGGCAGAAGAGCAGGCTAAGAAAGTCACAGCCATTGAAATAAAAGGCAACAAAAGCATAAGCACCGCTAATATCATGCCTAAGATAAAGACCCGCGTAGGGCAGGATTATTCTCAGAACATAATCAGCGAAGACTTGAAAAGAATTTACAATATGGGTTCTTTTAGCGATGTCAAGGTAGATAGGGAAGATTTCTCAGATGGCTTTAAGGTTATATTTTATTTAACCGAGAAACCGATAATCGAAGATATCTCCATTGAAGGATCAAGGATTATCGGAAAAAGAAAGCTGGACAGCATATTGAAATCAAAAACAGGGGAATTTCTAGACATCCAGGTTTTGAAAGAAGATATCAAGAACATTCAAGACGAATACAAGAAGAGAGGTTTTTCTTTAGTTGATATCACGTATGACACAAAAGTTGACGACCAGACAAATAAGGCGAAAGTAGAAATAAAAATCCAGGAAAGCCAAAAGATCAGAATCAAAAAAATAATCTTTACCGGAAACAATGCATTTAAAAGCAAGAAATTGCTCAAGATCGTGAAAACCAGGCCAAGGTTCTTATTTTTAAGTGCAGGACTCTACAATAAGGATGTTTTAACGGAAGACGTAGAAAGGTTAAAAGCTTTCTATAAAAGAGAGGGCTTTCTCGACGTAAAAGTAGATTACAGTACCGAGATAAAAGAAAAAGGTTTGATGTTTGTGGCTTTTTCTATAGATGAGGGCACAAAATATTTCGTGGGTAGTATTTCGATAAAAGGCAATAGTATAATCTCTAAAGAAGATATAACCTCTAGCCTAAAAGAATGCCTTCCGGGAAAGGCTTTTAGCAATGATTTATTGCAATTGGATGTCGATAAAATAAAGGAAGTTTATTTCGACAAAGGGTATATATTTGCCGATGTTCAATCGGCGACATCAATTGATCCCAAGACTGGCAAAGTCAATATTGATCATAGTATCATTGAAGGCGAAATAGCTTACGTTGATAGGATTCATGTTGTCGGTAATGTTAAAACCAAGGATGTGGTAATAAGAAGAGAGTTACGTATTAATCCTGGAGAAAGATTCGACGGACAAAAATTACGCCGCAGCCGCGAGAGGCTTCGTAACCTAGGTTTTTTTGAAGAAGTGGGTTTTAATATAGAACCAGGATCAGCGACAAATAAGAAGAATTTGGTAGTAGACGTTAAAGAGTCAAAGACCGGAGAGTTCAGTTTTGGCGGAGGCTACAGCTCAATAGATCAGTTCGTGGGTTTCGCGTCCATTAGACAAAGAAATTTTGATTTTAAGAATTTCCCATATTTTACCGGAGACGGCCAAGACCTAGTTTTGTATAGCGAATGGGGAACCGTCAGGCAAAATTTCCAATTAAGTTTTACTGAGCCTTGGATTTTTGATTATCCACTTTCTTTTGGTTTTGATCTTTTTCAATCTTCTCGCGAAAGAGAAAGCGACGTGGGCTACGGCTACGATGAAAAGCGCACAGGCGGAAATTTAAGGTTAGACAAAGAAATATCCGAATATCTTTCAACCGGAATAATCTATCGCAATGAAATTATAAAGATTTCTGATATAGATCCGACTGCTTCAAACGAACTTCTGAAAGAAGAAGGCGAAAATACAATCAGCAGCATAGGTTTAAAATTAGCTCTAGATAAGCGAGATAACAAATTCGATCCAACCAAGGGTTTATACCTGGGAGGATGGTTTGACATTGCAGGCGGAATGTTTGGGGGAGACAAAGATTTTACCAGGTTTACTACAAGAACCAGTTATAATATACCAACTTGGCCGAATTCTGTATTAGAGTTGAGACTCCGGGTAGGAATCATGGATCCTTTCGGAGATTCTTCGGAAGTGCCTATATATGAAAGATTCTTTGCCGGAGGCGCAAATACCATCCGTGGTTATCAAGAAAGAAAGGTTGGGCCCATAGATTCAGCTTCTGAAGATCCTATCGGAGGTGAATCAATGCTCGTCGCTAATATCGAATATACCAAACCCTTATTTGAGTATATAAAAGTAGCGGCTTTTTTTGACAGCGGGAACGTATGGGCAAAATCAAGTGATTTTGGTTCAGGAGACTTTAAATCCGGGTTTGGTTTGGGAGCAAGGATAAAAACGCCCATAGGTCCCATAAGGCTGGATTACGGGATTCCTTTAGATAAAGAACCAGGGGAAGATAAAAGAGAAGGCCAGTTCTATTTCAGTATGAGTCATGGATTTTAAAAGGAAGGTGGTAAATATGAAAAAGATTTTAGTAATATTAGTAATGTTGTCGTTTGGGTTGTCATTATTGGGAAGTGTTTATGCGCAAGAACAGAAATTTGCCTATGTAGACATACTGAAGGTTTTTAATGAATACCAGAAGACGGAAAAATATGACAAAAAATTGCAAGAAGATAAGGCCTCAAAGACAAAAGACAGAGAAAAAAGTGTCCAAGAGATAAAGAAACTACAAGAGAAGCTTTCCATAGTTTCTAAAGAAGAGAAGGAAAAAACACAAAAAGACCTCGAGGATAAGATAAAATCGCTACAGCAATTCGAGAACCAGGCAACAATGGAATTAAGCAAGGAATATAATAACATGATGGAGGAAATATTAAAGGAAATAAATAAGGCGATTAAAGATTACGCCGAGAAAAATAACATTTCTTTTGTCTTTAAAGATGCCGCAATGGCCTATATCAATCCATCGCTGGATATTACCGATAAGATTATCAAGATATTAAACGCAGTAAAATAAATATAGAAAGTCAGTTCTGATCCAAGATGAGTAAAACCTTAGCCGAGATCGCCAAGTTTCTAGATGCGGAATTTATTGGGGATCCTAAAATAGTCATCAAGGGTATAAGCGGCATAAAAGAAGCAAAAGACGGAGATATTACTTTTGTCGCCAACCCCAAGTATAACCACTTGGTCAAAGAGACTAATGCATCGGCAATTATCGCCTCCAAAGATTTCTCAGCCGTTACGCAGAAGCCCGTTATCCGTATAGACAATCCTTCTTTA
Source organism: Candidatus Omnitrophota bacterium (assembly GCA_016867135.1). Taxonomy (GTDB): domain Bacteria; phylum Omnitrophota; class Gorgyraeia; order VGKH01; family VGKH01; genus VGKH01. The sequence continues at coordinate 3,171 of VGKH01000025.1, read as the reverse complement.
GCCTTTTCCAAGGTCGTTTCTCTTATTTTTCCCATTGAGATAAAACATCCTCAAGGCATACACCCTCAAGCCGCTATATCTAAAAGCGCAAAATTAGGCAAGAATGTCGCAGTGGGTGCTTGTGCTGTTTTAGAAGACAATGTTGAAGTTGGAGATAACACCGTTATTTACGGCGGCAGCTACATTGCTAATGATGCGACAATCGGCAAAGACTGCCTCATTTATCCTAATGTCTCTATTCGCGAAAGAGTCAAAATCGGCAACAGGGTTATTATTAATAACGGTACCGTTATTGGCTCCGACGGTTTTGGGTATGTTACAGTTGATGGGGTGCATAGGCGTATTCCCCAGGTCGGAACCGTAGTGGTAGAAGACGACGTAGAAATCGGTGCGAATGTTGCTGTTGATAGAGCAAGGTTTGATAAGACGATTATCGGTAAGGGTACGAAAATTGATAATTTAGTGCATATCGCCCATAATGTTATAATAGGGGAGAATTCGCTTATAATAGCTCAAACAGGCATCTCGGGAAGCTCCACAATCGGTAAGAATGTTATTTTAGCTGGCCAATCCGGAGTTGTGGGCCATGTTACTATCGGGGATAATGTTGTTGTTGGGGCGCAATCTGGAGTAACCAAGTCGGTTGATGCGAATACAACAGTATCAGGTTATCCTGCAAAACCGCACGACATCGCAAAAAGAATAAATGCCTGCATGCAAAGGCTGCCACGGTTGTTTAAGACTATCTCGAAACTCGAGAAGAAAATTGAAGAGTTAGAAGAGCGTTTAAAAAACAAATAAATGGAAAACCAGAAGACTATAAAAAAAGATATACGCATTGAAGGCTCCGGATTGCATACTGGCAACCACGCAAAAGTTACATTTAAGCCGGCAGCAGCAAATACCGGGATAGTTTTTATTCGTACTGATATAGATAAAAGCCTGGCCATAAAAGCAGACGCAACAAATATATTAGAGTCTAGCCATAATCCCCGACGGACATCGCTAGGAACGGATAGTGTTCAGATACATACGGTGGAACATCTTATGGCAGCATTATCTGGTTTAGGGGTAGACAATTTAATAGTCGAAATTGATAATAATGAAGTTCCTGCCCTTGACGGCAGCGGCTATGCCTTTATTGAAATGTTTAAGAAAGTCGGCTTGCAGACCCAGGATGCTGCCCGCAAATGTTTTGTAATTAAGGAGCCGATTTGGGTTGAAGAAAAAGATTCTACCATAGCAGTCTTGCCTTATCCTACATATAGGATTTCATATACGTTAGATTATAACCACCCCTTGCTGAGGACTCAACATTTGAGCCTAGAGATAACATCTGAGACATTCGAAGAGGAAGTAGCGTCTTACAGGACTTTTGTTTTAGAGGAAGAAGTGGAAGAATTAAAGAAGATAGGTTTAGGAAAAGGCGCAAATTTTGAGAATACCCTGGTAGTAACGGAGAAGGGCGTAACGGAAAACATATTGCGCAAAGAAGATGAATTCGTCAGACATAAAGTATTGGATTTAGTCGGAGACCTTTATCTTTTAGGTTGCCCTATAAAAGGTTATGTTATTGCTTTAAAAAGCGGCCACTCGCTTAATGTTAAGCTTCTTCATAAGATATATGAGCAAATGCAGAGATATGAGTCGGCAGGAGTAAAATCCGAATATGTGGTAGATTCCAAAGGATTTAACGTAAGCGAGATTATGAAGGTATTGCCTCATCGTTATCCTTTTCTATTGGTGGATAGAATTACATATTTAGAGGAAGGCAAGCGTGCCATCGGAATAAAGAATGTTACAATAAACGAAAATTTTTTTGTCGGCCATTTTCCTAGCCGTCCAGTTATGCCCGGAGTTCTAATTATAGAAGCTATGGCCCAAGTCGGAGGCGTACTAATGCTTTCTCAGGCAAAGAACTTGGGTAAAATCGCTTATTTCATCGCCGCGAATAATATAAAGTTTAGAAAACCGGTTATACCGGGAGACCAGCTTGTTTTGGAAGTAGAGGTTGTTAAGGTCAGGTCTAGGACCGGCCAAGTTCGTACTTTGGCTAAGGTAGAGGATAGGATAGTGGCTGAGGCTGAGCTTATGTTTTCTCTTGCAGAAACATAATCTATTTTTTATTTTAAAATATGCAAAAAATTAAAATTCATCCTACGGCAATAATAGACAAAAGAGCCAAAATCTCCGACGAGGTGGAGGTTGGCCCCTATGCAATAATAGGGCCAAATGTTAAGGTAGATAAAGGCACAAAGATAGGTGCCTTTTGCGTTTTGGATGGTTATACCGAAATCGGAGAAAATTGTCAGATTTTTTCTAATGCTGTGGTTGGAACAATCCCGCAGGATCTGAAATTCAAAGGAGAAAAAACCAGTCTAAAAATAGGAAGCAATAATATCATAAGGGAATTTGTTACTATAAATACCGGTACTACTGAAGGCGGCAAGACCTCAATCGGCGACAATAATCTTTTTATGGCCTATAGCCATATTGCCCACGATTGTAAGGTAGGTAACAATTGTATCGTTGCCAATAATGGCACTTTGGCTGGTTTTGTTACGCTTGAAGATAGAGCGGTTATCGGGGGGCTGTCAGCAGTTCATCAATATGCAAGAGTTGGAACATTGTCAATTATCGGAGGCTGCTCCAAGGTTGTCCAGGATATACCGCCTTATTCAACCTGTGACGGGCATCCGGCAAAGGTCTATGGCTTAAATTTGGTAGGATTAAAACGAGCAGGGATACCTAAGGATGTGATTCTTAATCTAAAACATGCCTTCAAATTCCTATTCTTTTCTCAATTAACGATAAAACATGCCGTTGAAAAGATTCAAAAAGAAATCACGGGCTGTAAAGAGGTGACAAATCTAGTGAAGTTTGTTATTTCCTCCGAACGGGGCATATGCCGATAGAACAAAAACCTAATAACAAATTAGCTATGATTGCGGGAAACGGAAAGTTTCCCATTATTTTTGCCCAGTCTGCCAAGAAAAATGCCGACATCGAGTTGATCGCTATCGGCATAATTGACGATACAGTCCGAAGTCTTTCTAAATTTGTGGATAAGATATATTGGATTCAGGCGGGCCAATATAATAAATTAATTGATATTCTTCATAAAGAACAAGTTTCGAAGCTGGCAATGGTTGGGCAAGTTAATCCCAAGAA